>DASVZD010000391.1:0-3353 GCA_036391815.1 Rhodocyclaceae bacterium | reverse complement strand
GTTCGACGTCTACGAGGCGATCTCCGGCGCGCGCATGCACGCCGCCTACTATCGTCCGGGCGGCGTCTACCGCGACCTGCCGGACCGCATGCCGCAGTACACCGAGAACAAGTTCAAGGATGCCGCCACCGTCAAGCGCCTTAACGCCGCGCGCGAAGGCTCGCTGCTCGACTTCGTCGAGGACTTCTGCAACCGCTTCGACGGCTACCTCGACGAGTACCACACGCTGCTGACCGACAACCGCATCTGGAAGCAGCGCACCGTCGACGTCGGCGTGGTGTCGCCCGAGCGCGCCCTGCAGCTCGGCTTTTCCGGCCCCATGCTGCGCGGTTCCGGCATCGAGTGGGACCTGCGCAAGAAGCAGCCCTACGAGGTCTACGACCGCATGGAGTTCGACGTGCCGGTAGGCACCAACGGCGACTGCTACGACCGCTACCTGGTGCGCATGGAAGAGATGCGCCAGGCCAACCGCATCGTGCGCCAGTGCATCGACTGGCTGCGCAAGAATCCCGGCCCGGTGATCACCGGCGACCACAAGGTGGCGCCGCCGCCGCGCGCCGACATGAAGTCGAACATGGAAGAGCTGATCCATCACTTCAAGCTCTTCTCCGAGGGCATGCACGTGCCGGCCGGCGAAGTCTATGCCGCGATCGAGCACCCGAAGGGCGAGTTCGGCGTCTGGGCGGTTTCCGACGGCGCCAACAAGCCGTACCGCCTGAAGCTGCGCTCCCCGGGCTTCCCGCACCTCGCCGCGACGCACGAGATGGCCAAGGGCCACATGCTCGCCGACGTCACGGCCATCATCGGCACCATCGACCTGGTGCTGGGCGACACGGACCGTTAAGTATGCTGAGCCAGGAATCGCTGCAAAGAATCGATCGCGAGATCGCCAAGTACCCGGCGGACCAGAAGATGTCGGCCTGCATGGCCGCCCTGCGCATCGCGCAGGAAGAGAAGGGCTGGCTCGCCAGGGAGACCATCGAGGACGTCGCAACGGCGCTCGAGATGCCGCCGATGGCCGTCTACGAAGTGGCAAGCTTCTACAACATGTACGACCTGCAGCCGGTCGGCAAGTACAAGCTGACCGTGTGCACCAACCTGCCGTGCCAGCTGTCCGGCGGCGTGCATGCCGCCGACTATCTCAAGCAGAAGCTCGGCATCGATTTCAACGAGACCACGCCCGACGGCAAGTTCACGCTGAAGGAAGGCGAGTGCATGGGCGCCTGCGGCGACGCACCGGTGATGCTGGTGAACAACGTGCGCCTGAAGAGCTTCATGCTGCCGGAAGAGATCGACAAACTGCTGGCGGAGTGCAAATAATGGCCATCATCGAGTCGATCAACCCGCAACTGACGGCCGGCTGGAAGGGCGACGCCGGCTGGGGCATCAAGGAATACGAGGCGCGCGGCGGCTACCAGGCCCTGAAGCGCATCCTGACGGGCGACAACAAGCTGACGCCCGACCAGGTGATCGCCGAAGTGAAGCTCTCCGTGCTGCGCGGCCGCGGCGGCGCCGGCTTCCCGACCGGCCTCAAGTGGAGCTTCATGCCCAAGGCGGCGCCGGTGAAGTACCTCGTCTGCAACACCGACGAGGGCGAGCCCGGCACCTTCAAGGATCGCGACATCATCGCCTACGACCCGCACTCGGTGATCGAGGGCATGATCATCGCCGGCTACGCCGTCGGCGCGATCGCCGGCTACAACTACATCCACGGCGAGATCTTCGAGCTCTACGAGCGCTTCGAAGCGGCGCTGGCCGAGGCGCGCGCCGCCGGCTATCTCGGCAAGAACATCCTCGGCTCGGGCTTCGACTTCGACCTGTTCGCGCACCACGGCTGGGGCGCCTACATCTGCGGCGAGGAATCCGCGCTGCTCGAGTCGATCGAAGGCAAGAAGGGCCAACCGCGCTACAAGCCGCCGTTCCCGGCAAGCGTCGGCCTCTACGGCAAGCCGACCACCATCAACAATACCGAGACGTTCGCGGCGGTGCCGCTGGTGTTCCGCATGGGCGGCCAGGCCTACCTCGACCTCGGCAAGCCGAACAACGGCGGCACCAAGCTGTTCTCGGTCTCCGGCCACGTCAACAAGCCGGGCAACTACGAAGTGCCGCTCGGCACGCCGTTCCCAAAGCTGCTGGAGATGGCCGGCGGCATGCGCGGCGGACGCAAGCTCAAGGGCGTGATCCCAGGCGGTTCATCCGCGCCGGTGATCCCGGCGAGCATGATCATGGACTGCACGATGGACTACGATTCCATCGCCAAGGCCGGCTCGATGCTCGGTTCCGGCGCGGTGATCGTGATGGACGAGACGGTCTGCATGGTGCAGGCGCTGGAGCGCCTGTCCTACTTCTACTATGAAGAGTCCTGCGGCCAGTGCACGCCGTGCCGCGAAGGTACGGGCTGGCTCTACAAGATCATCCACCGCATCGAGCACGGCGAAGGCCGTCCCGAGGACCTCGACCTGCTGCTCGAACTCGGCGGCAACATCGCCGGCCGCACCATCTGCGCGCTGGGCGACGCCGCGGTGATGCCGATCCAGGGGATGCTCAAGCATTTCCGCAGCGAATTCGAGTACCACATCGAACACAAGAAGTGCCTGGTCCCGCCCGAAGTGCAGAAGGCCGGCAGTACGTTCCACACTCGCATGATGGCTGGAGCACCGGCATGATCGAGATCGAAATCGACGGCAAGGCCCTGCAGGTCGAAGAGGGCAGCACGGTCATCCAGGCCGCGCACAAGGCCGGCACCTACATTCCGCATTTCTGCTACCACAAGAAGCTTTCCATCGCGGCCAACTGCCGCATGTGCCTGGTGCAGATCGAGAAGGCGCCCAAGCCGATGCCGGCCTGCGCCACGCCGGTCACCAACGGCATGAAGGTGTTCACGCACTCCGAGATGGCCGTCAAGGCGCAGAAGGGCGTGATGGAGTTCCTGCTGATTAACCACCCGCTCGATTGCCCGATCTGCGACCAGGGCGGCGAGTGCCAGCTGCAGGACCTCTCCGTGGGCTACGGCGCCAGCAACGCGCGCTTCCAGGAAGAGAAGCGCGTGGTGCTGAACAAGAACCTCGGCCCGTTGGTGTCCACCGACATGACGCGCTGCATCAACTGCACGCGCTGCATCCGCTTCACGCAGGAGATCGCCGGCTACATGGAAATGGGCCAGGCCTTCCGCGGCGACCGTGCCGAGGTGATGCCCTTCGTCGAGAAGACGGTCGACTCCGAGATATCCGGCAACATCATCGACCTCTGCCCGGTCGGCGCGCTGACCTCGAAGCCGTTCCGCTTCACCGCGCGCAGCTGGGAGCTGTCGCGCCGCCGCTCGGTGAGTCCGCACGACGGCCTCGGCTCCAACC
>DASVZD010000390.1:0-7467 GCA_036391815.1 Rhodocyclaceae bacterium | reverse complement strand
CGGTCTCGATGGCCTGGCGCGCGTGGTCGGCCCACTTGGCGGGCAGCTCGTTGGCGACGCGGCGCTTGTACTCGGCGGCGAGTTCCGGATGCGCCTTGGCGTAGCGCTCGAACTTCTGGTTCCAGGCCGACTCGGAGGCGGCGCCTTTCTTCTTGGCGTCCCAGGCTTCGTAGACTTCCTTGGGAATCTCGAAGGGGCCGAAGTGCCAGCCGATGTGCGGCCGGGCGGCGGCGATCTCGGCGTCGCCGAGCGGCGCGCCGTGCACGTCGTGGGTGCCGGCCTTGTTGGGGCTGCCTGCGCCGATGACGGTGCGGCACTGGATGAAGGTGGGCTTGTCGGCGACCGCCTTGGCTTCCTCGATGGCCTTGTGCAGGGCCTCGGGGTCGTGGCCGTTGACGTTGCGGATGACGTGCCAGCCGTAGGCTTCGAAGCGCTTGGGCGTGTCGTCGGTGAACCAGCCCTCGACGTGACCGTCGATGGAAATGCCGTTGTCGTCCCAGAAGGCGGTCAGCTTGCCCAGGCCCCAGGTGCCGGCCAGCGCGCAGGCCTCGTGGGAGATGCCTTCCATCAGGCAGCCGTCGCCGAGGAACACCCAGGTGCGGTGATCGACGACGTCATGGCCGGGACGGTTGAATTCGTTGGCCAGCAGCTTCTCGGCCATGGCCATGCCGACGGCATTGGTGATGCCCTGGCCGAGCGGGCCGGTGGTGGTCTCGACGCCCGGCGTGTAGCCGTACTCGGGGTGGCCCGGCGTCTTGCTGTGCAGCTGGCGGAAGTTCTTGATGTCGTCGATCGACACGTCGTAGCCGGTCAGGTGCAGCAGCGCGTAGATCAGCATCGAGCCATGGCCGTTCGACAGCACGAAACGGTCGCGGTCGGCCCACTTCGGGTTGGTCGGGTTGTGCTTGAAGTGGTGGTTCCACAGCACTTCGGCGATCTCGGCCATGCCCATCGGCGCGCCCGGGTGACCGGAGTTGGCCTTTTGCACGGCGTCCATCGCGAGCGCGCGGATGGCGCTGGTCAGGTTGTTGAACACGGGCGGCTCGAAATCGCTGAAAGTGGCAGTCATGAGGCTTCCTCGGGTATCGATCCCGGAAAAACCGCTAATTATCGGTTAATCCGGGGCTGATTGATAAATCGTTGATGTTGCGGGAGTGCGGCCGCGCGCCGGGCAGCTGGGGCTGCCTCAAATCGACATGGCGCGGCGGCGGTTCTCCATCAGGCGCAGGATCATCGGCGTGAAGATCAGCTGCATCGCCAGCTCCATCTTGCCGCCCGGGATCACGATGCTGTTCGGGCGCGACATGAAGGCATCGTGGATCATCGACAGCAGGTAGGGGAAGTCGATGCCCTTCGGATTGGCGAAGCGGATGATGACGAAGCTCTCGTCGGCGGACGGGATGTCGCGCGTGACGAAGGGGTTCGAGGTGTCGACCGTCGGCACGCGCTGGAAATTGACGTGGGTCTTGGAGAACTGCGGGCAGATGTAGTTCACGTAATCCGGCATGCGGCGCAGGATGGTGTCGACCACGGCCTCGGTCGAGTAGCCGCGCGCCTTCTTGTCGCGGTGCAGCTTCTGCGTCCACTCGAGGTTGATGATCGGCACCACGCCGATCAGCAGGTCGGCGTGCTGCGCGACGTTGACCTTGTCGGTCACCGCGGCGCCGTGCAGGCCTTCGTAGAACAGCACGTCGGTGCCGGCCGGGATGTCGGCCCACGGCGTGAAGGTGCCCGCCTCCTGCTTGTACGGCGCGGCCTCCTCGTCGTTATGCAGGTAGTAGCGGCGGCGGCCGGTGCCCGATTCGCCGTAGGTGCGGAACAGCGACTCGAGTTCATCGAGCAGGTTGGCTTCGGGGCCGAAGTGCGAGAAGTGGCTGTTGCCTTCCTTGCCGGCCGCTGCCACCGCTTCCTTCATCGCCTTGCGATCGTAGCGATGGAAGGAATCGCCCTCGACGATCGCCGCCGTGACGTGCTCGCGGCGGAAGATGTGCTGGAAGGTCTTGGTGACGGTGGAGGTTCCGGCGCCGGAGGAACCGGTGATGGCGATGACGGGGTGCTTGACCGACATGGTGACTCCTGGACGATGCGATTATTCGTGGCGGAACAGCGACCGGTTGCTGAACAGCGGCAGATCGTAGCTCTCATGGTCGCGGCCTTCCACGTACTCCTTATGGTATTCGTAGAGGCGGTCGACTTCCGACTTCGAGCCGAAGATGAACGGCGCACGCTGGTGCAGTTCCGACGGGGTGACGTCCAGGATGCGGTTGCGGCCGGTGATGGCACCGCCGCCCGCTTGTTCGATGATGTAGGCGATCGGATTCGCCTCGTAGATGAGGCCGAGCCGCCCGCCCTGGCTGCGCGTCTTCTCGTCGACCGGATAGAGGAAGACGCCGCCGCGCGTGAGGATGCGATAGGCCTCGGCGATCAGCGACGCCACCCAGCGCATGCCGAAGTCGCGTCCGCGCGGGCCCGTCTTGCCGGCCAGGCATTCGTCGACGTAGCGGCGCACCGGCGGTTCCCAGAAGCGCTCGTTGGAGGCGTTGATGGCGAAGGTGTTGGCGTCGTCGGGAATCGTGATGTTCTTGTGCGTCAGCACGAATTCGCCGATCTCGTTGTCGAGCATGAAGCCGTTGACGCCGTTGCCGGTCGTCAGCACCAGGCGCGTCGAGGCGCCGTAGAGCACGAATCCCGCGGCGGCCATCTTGCAGCCCGGCTGCAGGAAGTCGGCGGCGCCGACGTCGCGCTTCCCGGCCGGCGCGCGCAACACCGAGAAGATGGTGCCGGTCATGAAGTTGATGTCGAGGTTGCCGGAACCGTTGAGCGGGTCGAACACCAGCAGGTACTTGCCGCGCGGATACTGCGCGGGGATCGGCGTGATGTCCGGCGTGTTCTCCGACGCCATGCCGGCGAGGCGCCCGGTCCAGATGTTCGAGTTGACGATGTAGTCGTTGGCGGCGTGCTCGAGGAAGATCTGCGGATCCTCGGAGCCGGCGCCGAGGCAGCCGCGCGAGATGGCGTGGCTGATCGACTTGCAGGCCGTTGCGACATCGTTGAGGAGCGCGGAGAAGTCTCCGGTGGCGCCCTTCACGCGGCGCTGCTCCTCGATGATGAATTGGGTCAGCGTGGTGCGCCCGTCGTGCATGTCCGAACTCCTTCTCCGTTGTGCCTGCCTTCTGCCTCCCGAGAAAATTCCCCGCCCCTTGCGGGGCGGGGCAAATCTGGCAAATCGCCAGAGGGAGTGGAGAAGTGCAAGTCCAGGATTGCTCCCGAACCGACGTGATTGAATGTACCCGGCGCGGACCATAAGCGCCATTCACTTTTTCTTATCATTGAAATAAGTGGTTTTGGCATTACCGGGTGAGCTGCAAATATAGCTGCGGCAGGGCTTCCGGCAAGCGCTCGATGCGGTCCAGCACGCGCCAGCGGCGACCGAATATTTCGCCGACATAGCTGTCGGCGCGGGGGTCGAGACTCAGGCAGAACACCGTGATTCCCTGCGCCGCCAACTCCTCGACGGCCTTCCGGGTATCCGCGCGCAAGTAGCTCTCATCCGCGACGTCGACGTCGGCCGGTGCGCCATCCGTGAGCAGCAGCAGGATCTTCTTGTCGGCGCGCCGCGCCTGCAGGTAGTGGCCGGCGTGGCGCAGCGCAGCGCCCATGCGCGTCGACCATCCCGCCGTCATGGCGGACAGCCGCGCCTTGACCTCGTCGTTCCAGCGCTCGGAGAAACCTTTGAGGTGGTAGTAGCGGATGTCGTGGCGGGTGTTGGAGTGGAAGCCTGCGATGGCGCAGGGATCGCCGAGGCAGTCGATGACCCAGGCCAGCAGCGACACCGCCTCCTGGCTCAGCTCGAGCAGGCTCTGGCCGGTCGCGGGAAGCTTGTCGTTCAGCGATTCCGACAGGTCGAGCAGCAGCAGCACGTTGATGTTGCGGCCCGAGGTGCGATGGCTGAGGTTGATGCGCGGATCGGGGATGGCGCCGCTCTTGAGGTCGATGAACGAACGCAGCGCGACGTCGAGGTCGAGCTCCGAGCCTTCCTCCTGGTAGCGCAGGCGCACGCGCTCCTGCGGTTTCAGCATGTCGAGCAGGCGCTTCAGGCGCTTGGCAAGTGCGGCATGCTTGAGCAGCAGCGCGTCGATCGTCGCCGCGTTCCCGGACGGATGAAGCCCCTCGTAGACGCTGGCCCAGTCCGGCCGGTAGCCGCGGCTCGCATAGTCCCACTCCCGATAGTGGCGCGGCGGCAGGCCGGCTGCTTCGTCGGCGGTCTCGGACCGCTGCGGGCGATCGAAGGCCTGTTCCTCGTCGCCTTCCTCGATGAAGGTCCACAGCTGGCGGTTGTCGTCGCGATAGTCGACGACGGTGTCCTCGAAATGGACGTTGGCGAACTGGTCGCTCGGCCGGCGGCTGCGCGCCACGTAGGACAAGGCGAGCTCGGCCATCGCCGCGGTGCTCGACGGTCCGCCGGCCAACGCCTGGTGGAAGCGCCCGGCGAACTCGAGCAGCAGCGGATCGCGATAGCCGTGGTCGCGGTCCAGGCAGGCGCGCGACAGCATGGCCAGGCGGTGGCGCAGGCAGGAAGTGGTCTCGGGATCGCAGCCGCCTTCCACCGGCCTGGGGTGCAGCGCCAGCAGGATGGGCGACATGCCGGGGTACTCGCGCATCACCAGGGCATCGATGCGGGCATCCTCGAGGAACTCGACAGCCATGCGCTGGAAGGGACTCCAGTTGTCGGCCACCAGCGCGGACGAGTAGCGCCGATGGCCGGCGATATGGCAGAGCACGGCGCGATAGCGATCGATGCCGCTGACGCCGTCGCGCGCGTCGAGGACGTCGGGCAGCCGCAGGCCGTGGCTGTCGTAGTAGGGGATCAGCTGGCGCAACTCGTGGAAGGCATTCGAGTAGGGGATCAGCCGGTCGCCGTGGCGCCACAGCGCCCGCAGCGTCAATTCGAGCCGGCGCTCGACGTCGGCCAGCAGCGTGCCATGGCGCTCGCGCTGGACGACGGCCCGGCTGTCGGCGGAGCGCAGGGCGAAGTAATCGGCCTGCTGGTCGGGATGATGGCCGCAGTTGCGGATGCCATAGGCGACCCAGTTCCTCACCCCGTCGATCGACAGCTGGTCGAGCAGCTCCGGCGCCTGGCGGAAGAACTCGGGCAGGCCGGGGCTGGGAAACGTGGACTGGCGACCGTGCACGGAGGTGGTCGTGCGGAGCATCAGGTCGCGCGCGACCTCCAGGTAGAACCGCAGCTGTTCGGACGACTGCAGGCGGCGCGCGACCGCGGCGAGCGTCTGCAGGAAGGGCGTGATCGCCGCGCTGTTGGGGGAGGCCTGCATGTCCTGCACCAGCGCCATGACGGGGGCGAGCGCGTCTTCGCCGGCCGCGGCCGCCACGTCGGGCCATTTCTCGAGGAAGGCGAGCAGCGGCTCCGGGCCGCGTCCCATGCGGCCCAGGAAGCGGCCGGCATCGACGAAGGCCTGCATGGCGCGCGGCGAGAGGCGCGCCATCGCATTGCGCGCGCATTCGTCGAAGACTTCTGCGACCTGCGGGAAGCCGCAATCGAGCGCCGCCCGGTAGGCTTCGATATCCGCTTGCGCTGCGGCGGTCGGCGTGGCCATGGATCGCCTCAGGCGAATACGGCGTCTATTGCGTGGTCCAGCGTCTCCCGGACGTCGCCGTCGTCGGTGATCGGCCGCACGGCGGCCACGCGGCAGGCGTCGCGCGGGGCGACGCCGCGGGCGATCAGGGTGCCGGCATAGACCAGCAGGCGCGTCGAGATACCCTCGTCGAGGCCGTGGCCCTTGAGGTTGCGCGCGGCAGCGCCGACCTGCACCAGCCGGGCGGCGACGTCGGGCGGCACCCCGGCTTCCTGCGCGACGATCGCGGTCTCGAGCGCCGCCGGCGGGTAGTCGAAGTCGAAGGCGGCGAAGCGCTGCTTGGTCGACTGCTTGAGGTCCTTCATCAGGCTCTGATAGCCGGGGTTGTAGGAGATGACCAGCTGGAAGTCGGGATGGGCGTCGACGACCTCGCCCTTCTTGTCGAGCGGCAGCCGGCGGCGGTGGTCGGTGAGCGGATGGATGACGACGGTGGTGTCCTGGCGCGCCTCGACGATCTCATCCAGGTAGCAGATGGCGCCGATGCGGGCGGCCGTGGTCAACGGGCCGTCCAGCCAGCGCGTGCCGCCGGCGTCGAGCAGATAGCGGCCGACGAGGTCGGAAGCCGTCATGTCCTCGTTGCAGGCGACCGTGATCAGCGGTTTGCCGAGCTTCCATGCCATGTGTTCGACGAAGCGCGACTTGCCGCAGCCGGTCGGGCCCTTGATCATCACCGGCAGGCGCGCGGCATAGGCTGCTTCGTAAAGCGCGACTTCGTTGCCTTGCGGCTGGTAGAAAGGCTCGCGGCGGATGCGGTACTGCTCGCTGTCTGTCATGGTCGGATCCTCGGGCGGAAGGCCAGGAAGAAAAACGCCCCCGGCAGGCGGGGGCGTCGTGGCTGGTGCTGCGCGCGGCCGCCTAGCGGTGCGTGCTGAGCTTGTCGCGCCAGCCAGGGTACAGCTTGTCGGCATCCTTCGGGAAGGAATCGAAGGCGCGCGCGAACTCGCGGTGCTGCTTGGCCCATTCGATCGGGTCGGCGCCGGCCTTCCAGCACTCGTAGGCCTGGCGCAGCGACTTGGCGCCCGCGGCCGGCGAGTCGATGTGGCCGTAGGAGCCGCCGCCGGCGGTGTTGATCACGTTGCCGTGGCCGAGGTTCTCGAAGAAGCCGGGCAGGCGCAGCGCATTCATGCCGCCGGAGATGATCGGCGTGGTCGCCTTGACGCCGTCCCACTTCTGGAAATAGACGGGGCCCTGGCATTCGTCGCGCTCGATCATGTAGGCGATGATCTTGTCGTCGCCGGCGCCTTCCATCTTGCCGTAGCCCATGGTGCCGACGTGGATGCCGGAGGCGCCCTGCAGGCGGCTCATCTTGGCCAGCACGAACGCCGTGTAGCCGCGCTTGGCGGAGGGCGACGTGACGGCGCCGTGGCCGGCGCGGTGGTAGTGCAGGAACTGGTTCGGATACTGGCGGCGGATGGTGGTCACCATGCCCGGGCCGCCGACGTAGCCGTCGACCAGGAAGGCCAGCTTGTTGGCGTCGGGGCCGAAGGTCTCGAGCGCATAGTCGGCGCGCGCCAGCATCTCGTGGTAGTCGTCGGCCGTGACGTTCATGGAGAAGATCTTGGCCTGGCCGGTTTCATCCATGGCGCGCTTCATGGCGTCGTAGACCAGCGGCAGCGTCTTCTTGATCGGCGCGAACACCTGGTTGCCCTGCGGCTCGTCGTTCTTGATGAAGTCGCCGCCCAGCCAGAACTGGTAGGCGGCCTTGGCGAAGGGCTCGGGACGCAGGCCGAGCTTCGGCTTGATGATGGTGCCGGCGACGTAGCCGCCGTCCTTGACCGGACGGCCGAGGATGCGCCACATGTCCTCGATGTTG
>DASVZD010000389.1:0-5649 GCA_036391815.1 Rhodocyclaceae bacterium | reverse complement strand
CCCCGGTGCCCACCGGCGCGCCGAAGACCGGCTACATGATCGAGACGATGGTCACCGCCACGGTGCACAACATCCGCAACGCCATCGACGGCAAGGAGCCGGACCAGAAGGCGACGTGGAACGCGGTCTGCCTGGCCGACTTCGGCGACACCGGCGCCGCCTTCGTCGCGCTGCCGCAGATCCCGCCGCGCAACGTCAACTGGTTCAAGAAGGGCAAGTGGGTGCACCTCGCCAAGGTCGGCTTCGAGAAGTACTTCATGCGCAAGATGAAGAAGGGCGACACCGAGCCCGTCTTCGAGAAGTACATCCTCAAGATGCTGGGCATCGAGCGCCTGAAGTAAGCGTCGTCGTAGGATCAGGGGCGCGATGCCGGACATTCCGGTATCGCGCCCTTTGCTTGTGGTTTCCCCGAACATGAAATCCGTCCGTTCCGCGCTGGTCGCCAGCGTCGTCGCCATCAACTGCTTCGTCTTCCTGCTGCTCGGCTACGAGTTGCATGGGGCCCGGCTCCAGAAGGAGCGCGAGGTGGCGACGTCGATGGAAAACGTCACGCTGCTGCTCGACCAGACCATCACCGCCTCCGTGCAGAAGATCGACCTGGCGCTGCGCGAGATCACCGAGGAACTCACCAGCAGCCTCCAGCACCGCGGCCAGCTCGATGCGCGCGAGGTCAACGACGTGCTGTCCTCGTGGCGGCGCCGGCTGTCGCCGGTCATCGGCATCCGCGTCACGGACGTCGCGGGCATCATCCGCTACGGCGCGGACGCCCCTCCGGGGACGGCGCCCAGCTATGCCGACCGAGACTTCTTCATCGCCCAGCGCGCCAGCAACGACGGCCGCCTGGTCATCAGCGATCCGGTGCTGGGCCGCATCTCCCAGACCCGGGTGATCGCGTTCACCCGCCGCTACGAGTATCCGGACGGACGCTTTGCCGGCGTGGTCGCCGCGGCAGTCCCGGTCGACTATTTCGCGGGCCTCCTCTCGGGGCTCGACCTCGGACCGCACGGCGGCGCCCTGCTGCGCGACTCCACCGCCGCGCTGATCGTCCGCCATCCGCCGAATCCCGCAACTGCCGAGCAGCCCGGCGCCCGGACGTTCTCCAAGGAACTCGGCGACATCATCGCCTCGGGCGTCCCCTTCAAGACCTACCACAGCCTGCAGACCGCCGACGGCAGGGAACGCGTCAACACCTACCGCCGGCTGAGCGCGGTGCCCTTCCACCTCGTCGCCGGCGAGGCCGCCGAGGATTACCTCGCGGACTGGCGCCGGATGGTCGAAAGGGACGCGGCGATCGGACTGATCTTCCTGAGCGTCACCAGCACGCTGGCCTGGTCGCTGTGGCGCTCGCTGCTCGCCAGCGAGCGGGCCGACGAGGAGCGCCGCATCGCGGCAGTCGCCTTCGAGTCGCGCCAGGGCATGGTGGTGACGGACGCCCACAGCAACATCATCCGCGTCAACCGCACCTTCACGGAGCTCACCGGCTACGAGGCCGCCGAGGTCGTCGGCGGCAAGCCGAGCATGCTCAAGTCGGGGCGCCATGACGACGAGTTCTATGCCGGCATGTGGCGGGCCATCCAGGAGGAAGGCTTCTGGCAGGGCGAAATCTGGAATCGCCGCAAGAACGGCGAGGTCTATCCGGAGTGGCTGACCATCACCGCCGTGCGCGACCCGCGCGGCGTCATCACCCATTACGTGGCCAGCTTCTGGGACATCACCCGCCGCATCGAGGACGAGACCGAGATCCGCAACCTGGCGTTCTTCGACCCGCTGACGGGGCTTGCCAACCGCCGCCTGCTGACCGACCGCCTGCACCACGCCTTCGCCAAGAGCTCGCGCAGCGCCCGCTACGGCGCGCTGCTCTACGTCGACCTCGACCGCTTCAAGGAGCTCAACGACAGCCTCGGCCACGCCCAGGGCGACCGGCTGCTGGAGCTCGTTGCCGATCGCCTGCGCGTCAATGTGCGCGAGGGCGACACCGTGGCCCGCTTCGGCGGCGACGAGTTCGTGGTCCTGCTCGAGGACCTCGACCTGGACCGCGAGCGCGCCGCGGACAGTGCGCGCGCCATCGGCGAGAAGCTGTGCACCGCCCTGGGCGTCCCCTATCGCCTGCAGGCCACCCACGCCGACGACTGGCACTGCACCGCGAGCATCGGCGCCTCGCTGTTCCGCGGCCACGACGACGACCTGGATGCCGTGCTGGCGCGCGCCGACGCCGCCCTCTATGCGGCGAAGGGAGCGGGACGCAACACGGTTCGTTTCAGTTGAGCGGGCCGCGACGCCGGGGGCCGCCGGACCTGCGGAGGCGCAGCAAGGGGCGGTAGCCGCCGGCCGCGCCTCCGTGGCGGCGCGGGAGGGTAATCCGCGCGCCGCGCATCCCGGATTCAGATGGGCTGGGGAATGCGGAAGCGAAGTTCGTAGGCGATGCGTGCGGCGAAATCGCTGAGCAGTGCCGCCGGAGCGGACGGTGCCGCGCTCGCCATCAGGGTCTTCAGGTGTTCGCGTTCGGCGATCAGCTGATCGGCATTGGCATCGCGCAGGAAGCGTTCGACCTCGGTGCGGTTGTTGATATTGCACATGATCGTCTCCTTTCGCTTCCTGACCTTTTCCACTTCCGGCCCTTTGACTCAGTTAACGGCCCTCCGGCGCAGAAGCTTGAGCATTTGAAGGATCCCACCGGGCACCCTCTACGTTGCATCATCCGTGCCCGGCGAAGCCATGGCCGCAAAGGCCGCAGCAAGGCTGGCCCGCCGATCGCCGGCGGGCACCCGGCAAATCCTGCCCATCAGGGCCGCTCAGGCCTTTCGCTTATGCGGCGGTCCTTGCCACAGGCCATGGCGCCGGTGCCAATCCTCGAGCGATTCGTTCGGCCAGAAGCGGCAATGCACGTGGCCCCTGCCCTTCGGCACGTCGACCCACGGCGCCGCGTATTCGAGGGCCGCCTCGACCACCTCCGGCGGCCTGGGCAGCGGCGTGTCGATGGCCGAGGCGTGCGGATGCACGAGTTCCGGCCAGCGCGGATCCCAGAGCCAAAGCGGGCTGCCGCACTTGAGGCAGAAGCGCCGTTGCGCCGGCGAGCGCCGGGCGCGCTGCCCGGGCTCGCGGATGACCGCATGGTAAGTGCCGATATTCCTGCTGCCGCGCACCCGCAGCGTGGCGAAATCGCCGCCGAGGTTGATGCCGTAGCCGCCGCTGCCTGCCGTCTTGCGGCAGATCGAGCAATGGCAGTGCATGAACGGGACGGGCGAGGGGGCTTCCAGGCTGAACTTCACCGCGCCGCAATGGCAGGAACCTTCGAGGTGCATGGCCGACTCCGCGGATGGCGAACTCACAGCCTAGCCGGACGCATTTCCCTTGCAAGGCATGCGTCGGCGGCGGCTTCGCCACACCCGGGGCAGGGCGAGGACGGCATGTAGAATCCGGACGATGAACCCCGACGTGCTGCTGCAGAGGGACGGCGACGATCCGCGCATCGCCGTCGTCACCCTGTTCAATCCCGACAAGCTGAACGCCATCAACGCCGCCATGTGGCGGCGGCTGGCCGCCGTTTTCGAGCAGTTGTCCGCCGACGCGCAGTTGCGCTGCGTCGTCATCCGCGGCGAAGGCCGCGTCTTCGCCGCCGGCGGCGACCTCGAGGAGTTCCGCACCGCGCGCGACACGGTCGACCGGGCACTCGCCTACCACGAGGCGGTCGGCCGGGCGCTGGCCGCGGTGGAGCAGTGCCCGGCGCCCACTGTCGCGCAGATCCTCGGTCCCTGCGTCGGCGGCGGCCTGGAGATTGCGGCGGCCTGCGACCTGCGCATCGCCGGCCGCTCCGCGCGCTTCGGCGCACCGATCGCCAAGCTCGGGTTCTCCATGTATCCGGGGGAAATGGCCGGCCTGCTGCGCCTGGCCGGTCCCGCCACGGTCAAGGAAATCCTGCTGGAAGGGCGGCTGCTCGACGCCGGGGAGGCCCATGCGAAAGGCCTGCTCACGCGCGTCGTGGACGATGCGGAGGTCGAGGAGGAGACCCGCGCCACCGTCGCGCGCATCCTCGCCGGCGCCCCGCTGGTGGCGCGCTGGCACAAGCAGTGGATCGCGCGCCTGCTCGAAGGCCGGCCGCTGTCGGAAGCGGAGAAGCGCGCCTCCTTCGCCTTCCTGGAAACCGCAGATTACAAGGAGGGCCTCGAAGCCTTCCTGGAAAAACGCGCCCCGCGTTTCGAAGGGCGCTGACAACAGCCACCCCCAAAGGAGACATCACGATGAAAGCCCTGCTGCGCCTGCTTGCCCTGACTGCCACTGCCGCCCTGCTGCCCCTGCCCGCCTGTGCCGCCGACGCGCCGGCGGCAACGCCGACGAAGAACCGCATCGTGATCCAGGTCAGCGACGACGACCCCAGGAAATGGGTGCTGGCGCTGTCCAACGTCCACAACCTGCAGGCCGATCTCGGCAAGGACGGGGTCGACATCGAGGTCGTCGCCTACGGTCCGGGCATCGGCATGCTCAAGGAAGACACCTCCGTCGCCAACCGCGTGCTGGACGAAATCGCCGACGGCGTGCACTTCGTCGCCTGCGGCAACACCATGGCTGCCCAGAAGCTGACGGCGGACGACATGGTGAAGGGCATCGGCTACACGAAGGCAGGCGTCGTGCACATCATGCAGCGCGAGCAGCAAGGATGGAGCTACCTGCGCCCATGATCGACTGGAACGACATCGACAGCGTGCTGCTCGACATGGACGGCACGCTGCTCGACCTCAACTTCGACAACCACTTCTGGCAGGTGCACGTGCCGCTGCGCTACGCCGAGATCCGCGGCGTCACGCGCGAGGCCGCGCGCGAGGAGCTGATGGCGCGCTACCATGCGCGCGCCGGCACGCTGGAATGGTACTCGGTGGACTTCTGGGAGACCGAACTCGAGCTCGACATCATGAAGCTCAAGGAGGAGGTCGCCCACCTGATCGCCGTGCATCCCAACGTCACCGCCTTCCTCAAGGCCGTGCGCGCCGCCGGCAAGCGCGTCGCGCTGGTGACCAACGCGCACCACAAGAGCCTCACGCTCAAGATGGCGCGCACCGGCCTGCAGGAACACTTCGATTTCCTCATCACCTCCCATGAGCTGGGCGTCGAGAAGGAGAAGCCCGAGTTCTGGGATCGCCTGCAGGCGCGCTTTCCGTTCGATCCGCGCCGCAGCGTGCTGGTCGACGACAGCCTGCCGGTGCTCGATTCCGGCCGCGCCTACGGTATCCGCCGCCTGATCTCGATCCGCCGGCCCGACACGCGGAAGCCGGCCAAGGAAACCGGCGACTACCACGCCATCGACAGCTTCGCGGACCTGATGCCGTGAGCGCCGAAGAACCGGGCGTCGCCTTCGTACGGCTGCAGCAGCCGCTGCTGCGCGGCGAGCGGCGGCCGCGCGTCGCCCTGGTCGGCCACCACGGCATCGGCAAGAGCACCATCTTCGAAGCGGCGTCGAGCACCGCGGTCGAGCACGAGCGCCTCGCCGGCGTCGGCCCCGCCTACCAGGAGTGCATGGTCGAGGTCGGGCTCGACCAGATCTCGCTGGTCGACCTGCCGTCGCTCGAGTCCTTCCACCACCTGGAGGAACCGAACCGGGTCGTCCTCAAGTACCTGCTGTGGGGCGACCGCTGGCCGGCCGTCGCGCGCCACGAG
>DASVZD010000388.1:0-10094 GCA_036391815.1 Rhodocyclaceae bacterium | reverse complement strand
AGGTGCGGATAGGCGACCACGCGCGCCGGGTCGAAGAACTGGATGTTGCCCAGCCCGTCGCATTCCTGGCAGGCGCCCATCGGGTTGTTGAACGAGAACAGCCGCGGCTCGAGTTCCTGCAGCGCGTAGCCGCAGTGCGGGCAGGCGAACTTGGCGGAGAACAGGTGCTCGCGGCCAGACTCCATCTCGACCGCGACGGCGCGGCCCTCGGCGTGGCGCAGGGCGGTCTCGAAGGATTCGGCGAGCCGCCCGCGCATGTCGTCGCGCAGCTTGACGCGGTCGACGACGATGTCGACGAAATGCTTGGTGGTCTTGGCGAGCTTCGGCAGCGCATCGATGTCATACACCTTGCCGTCCACGCGCAGGCGCACGAAGCCCTGGGCGCGCAGCTCGGAGAAGAGATCGAGCTGTTCGCCCTTGCGGTTGGCGACCACCGGCGCGAGGATCATCAGCTTGGTGTCCTCGGGCAGCGCCAGCACGGCGTCGACCATCTGCGAGACGCTCATCGCCTCCAGCGGATCGCCGTGCTCGGGGCAGTGCGGCGTGCCGGCGCGCGCGTAGAGCAGGCGCAGGTAGTCGTGGATCTCGGTGACGGTGCCGACGGTCGAGCGCGGGTTATGGCTGGTCGCCTTCTGCTCGATGGAAATCGCGGGGCTCAAGCCCTCGATCAGGTCGACGTCGGGCTTCTCCATCAGCTGCAGGAACTGGCGCGCGTAGGCCGACAGCGATTCGACGTAGCGGCGCTGACCCTCGGCGTAGAGCGTGTCGAAGGCGAGCGAGCTTTTCCCCGAACCGGACAGGCCGGTGATGACCGTCAACTTGTTCCGCGGCAGGTCCAGGTTGATGTTCTTCAGGTTGTGCATCCGCGCGCCGCGGATCTTGATTTCGTCCATTCTTGCAGTAGGGAGAAGGAAAAAGGCAACCTGCTAATATACGCGGCCCCACTTTCGAGCGCCACTCAAACCATGCGTTCCCCCAGCGTAGATCCAATGACCCAGGACGAGAAGCGCGCCGGCGTCAGCCTTGCGGCCATCTTCGGCCTGCGCATGCTCGGCCTGTTCCTGATCCTGCCGGTGTTCGCCGTGTTCGCGCGCACGCTGCCGGGCGGTGCCGATCCGGCGCTGATGGGCCTCGCGCTCGGCGCCTACGGCGCCACCCAGGCGCTGTTCCAGATTCCCTACGGGCTGGCTTCCGACCGCATCGGCCGCAAGCCGGTCATCATCGGCGGCCTGCTGATCTTCGCCGCCGGCAGCTTCCTCGCCGCCGCCGCGCCGGACATCTGGTGGATGATCGCCGGCCGCGTGATCCAGGGCGCCGGGGCGATCTCCGCCGCCGTCACCGCGCTGGCCGCCGACCTCACGCGCGAGCAGCACCGCACCAAGGTGATGGCGATGATCGGCTCGACCATCGGCCTGATGTTCGCCGTCTCGCTGGTGGTCGCGCCGCCGCTGTATGCGTGGATCGGCATGGAAGGCATCTTCATCCTCACCGGCAGCCTGGCGCTCGGGGCGATCGTGCTGCTCGCCACGGCCGTGCCCACGCCGCCGGCGCCGGCCGAGGCGGCGCCGCTGCCGCTTTCCGCGGTGCTGCGCCACGGCCAGCTGGTCCGACTCAACTTCGGCGTGCTGGCGCTGCACCTGATGCAGACCTCGCTGTGGGTGGTGGTGCCGCCGATCCTGGTCGCCAGCGGCCTGCCGCTGGGCGAACACTGGAAGATCTACCTGCCGGCGGTGCTGGCGTCCTTCGCCGTCATGATCCCGGCCATCATCGCCGCCGAGAAGCACGGCCACATGAAGCAGGTGTTCGTCGCCGCTATCATCCTGCTGATCCTGGTCCAGGGCGGCCTCGTCGTGGCCACCGGCAAGTACCAGATCGGCATCCTGCTGATGCTGTTCTTCGTCGGCTTCAACATCATGGAGGCCATGCAGCCTTCGCTGATCTCGCGCGTCGCGCCGCCGTCGGCCAAGGGCGCGGCGATGGGCGTGTACAACACCACGCAGTCGATCGGACTGGCGCTCGGCGGCGCCTTCGGCGGCTGGCTGCTCAAGCACGTCGGCGCCGGCGCCGTTCATGCGTTCTGCGCCGCGCTGGGCACCGCGTGGCTTGCCGTGGCGGCGACCATGGCGCCGCCGCGCCGCGCCGCGGCCGCCTCGCCTACGTGACGGCAGGCAGTCCCCGCCCGGATTCAAGCGAGGACGCTTCGGCAAGGCTGGCGGCGCTCGAGCGCCAGCGGCTGGCCGATCGGCTGCACAACGAATTCCTCCAGCTTGTCACCGGCATTTCATTGCAGGCGAAGACGCTGGAAAAGCTGGCCGCGCGCCGCGGCGCCGATGCGGCGGAGGCCGCGCAAATCGGCAAGGCGGCCAACGGCCTGAGCCGCAGGATGCGCGGCCTGGTCGCCGAACTGCGCGGCAGCGTGCTGGAGGCGGGATTGCGGCCGGCGCTCCGCGAACTGGCGCTCGACCTCGCTGCCGCGCATGGTGCGGCGGTCCGGCTCGATGTGCGCGAATTGCCGCGGGCAGGAGGCGAGGCGGAATTGCACCTGTACGCCATGGCACGGGAGGCGATGACGATCGCCCTGCGGTATCGCGAGGCCACGCAGCTGTCGGTCAGCGCGAGAACCTTCGGCGCCACCCTCGCGCTGCGGATCGGCGACAACGGACTGCCGCCCGACGACGAACGCTGCCGGGTCGCTGCCGCCTCGAGCGACGACTACCTGCTACTGCGGGCACGCGCACTCGGCGGATCCGTTCGGGTTTCCCCCAGGGCCGGCGGCGGGACGTCGATTATCATCACGGCGTCATACATTCCGGGCGAACCCGATCAGCCATGAAGAGCAGCGAAGCAGAACCGAAGTGCCGCGTCGCCATCGTCGACGATCATTCGATCGTGCGCGACGGCCTGCTGCGCCTGATGAGCTTCGAGGACGGCATGGAGGTGTGCTGGACGTCGGCCAATTTCGACGATGCCGTCGAGCAGCTGCGCGCCCAGGCGCCCGACGTGCTGGTGACCGACATCTCGCTGCCGACGCGCTCGGGGCTCGACCTGGTCAAGTACGTGAAGTCGCATCATCCGGAGTGCCGCGTGCTGGTGCTGTCGGTGCACGACGAGGCACTCTATGCCGACCGCGCCTTCCGCGCCGGCGCCGAGGGCTACATCATGAAGGACGAGGCGTCGGAGAACATCGTGCGCGCCATCTACGGCATCCGCAAGGGCGGGCTCTACATGAGCCCGACCATGCAGCGCCTGGTGCTCCACCATTTCGTCAATTCGGCCGGAGAGAGCCGCAAGTCGCGGCTGTCGTCGCTGACCGACCGCGAATACGAAGTGCTGCGCATGATCGGCATGGGGCTGTCGACCAAGCAGATCGCCGAGCAGCTCAAGCGCAGCACCAAGACCATCGACACCCACCGCTTCAACCTCAAGGAAAAGCTCGGCATGGAGACCATGACCGAGCTGACGGTGTTCGCCGCCCAGTGGGTCGAGGGCGAGGCGGCTGCGGCCGGCGTGAAGCCAAGCGCCTGATTCCTACGCGGAATCGGGCCGGTATTAGACGGGCCTAAGAATTCCACCTAGCGCAGATTCAGAAACCGGCTGAGCCGGTTTAGGGACCGCCCCTATCGGCGCGGAGCGCGCGTCCTCCTACGATGCACCCATCGAATTCAACGGGACATCGGACGTGGCCAAGATCCTCATCGTCGACGACGACTCGACCGTCTGCAACCTGACCCGGGCCTACCTAGCCAAGGGCGGGCACGAGACGGTCGTCGCCCAGGACGGCGTCGCCGGCCTGATCGCGGCGTTCGACCATCGCCCCGACATGGTGCTGTGCGACGTCAACATGCCGAACCTCGACGGCTTCGGCCTGCTCGCCGCGCTGCGCAAGGACGGTCGCACGGCGAGGACGCCCTTCGTCTTCATCACCGCCAACGAGGACCGCGACAGCCTGCGCAAGGCGCTACGCCACGGCGCCGAGGACTACCTGGTGAAGCCGGTGAAGCCCCATGAGCTCAACGAGGTGGTCAGCGAGCGCCTGGCGCAGGTCAATGCGCGGCAGGGCGCGGCCGAGCGCGAGTTCGCCGAAACGGCGCGCTTCGAGGGCGCCTTCAGCCTGGAAGCGACGCGGACCGCGGCCAAGCGCGAGACCCGCACCGGCACGGTGCTCTACTGCGACATCCGCAACTTCACCACCTTCTCGGAGATCCTCGAGCCGGCCGAGGTGGCGGAGATGCTGCACAAGTTCTTCAGCAAGGCCTGCGAGCCGCTGCTGCGCCAGGAGGGGTGGATCGTCGAGATGCTCGGCGACGCCGTGCTCGCCATGTTCGAGCCCGGCGGCAAGGACGACCACGCCGGCCGCGCGCTGCGGGCCGCGCTGCTGATGGTGCTGGCGGCCACCAAGTTCCAGGCCTGGCTCGACCACCGCTTCAAGGACCGCGGCCTGCCGCCCTTCGCCGTCGGCGTCGGCGTGCACGGCGGCGAAGTCATGGTGTGCGATACCGCCTCGCGCGACCGGCCCGGCCCGACCATCGTCGGCGACACGGTGAACGTCGCCGCGCGCCTGCAGAACATGACCAAGGAACTCGGCTGGAGCGTGGTCGCCAGCGCGGCGACGGTCGCCGCCGCCGGCCAGCGCTTCGAGCGCGAGGCGCCGCGGACCGTGAGCGTGCGCGGGCGCAGCGCCCCGATCGAGATCGTCGGCGTCACCGGCCTCAAGCCGCGCGCCGACGCCAGGGAGGACGGCCTCGCCGTCTATCACGACATCCGCCGCGCCGTGGTCGCCAACAATGCTGCGATCCGCGCCGGCGTCGCCGGCGCGGATCCCGCCGCCACCCTGCCGCGCATCGACGGCTACCGCATGCGCGAGAAGATCGGCGAGGGCGGCATGTCCTCGGTGTATCTCGCCGAATCCGAGCAGGACGGCAGCGTGCAGGTCGTCAAGATCATGCCGATCGTCGAGGACGGCGATCCCGATGCGCTGCAGCGCTTCATCCACGAATACGCGCTGGTCTCCCAGGTCAAGCACCGCAACGTCGGACGCATCTACCAGCAGGGATTCACGGCATCGAGCGCCTACATCGCCATGGAATACCTGCCGGGCGACGACCTGCGCGCGCACATCGGCGAGGGGCTGGCGCCGGCCACCGCGCTCGACTACCTGCTGCAGGCGGCCGCCGCGCTCGAAGCGGTGCACGCCATGGGCATCATCCACCGCGACATCAAGCCGGCGAACCTGATGCTGCGCGCCGACGGCTCGCTGGCGCTGGTCGACTTCGGCATCTCGAAGACCGTCGAAGCCAACCTCTCCGCCACGCAGAACGGCGAGATCGTCGGCACGCCCTACTACCTGAGCCCCGAGCAGGTGCGCGGCCAGCCGCTGGACGCGCGCACCGACATCTACAGCCTCGGCGGCGTCTTCCACGAGATGCTCACCGGCCGCCGCCCGTACGGCGCCGACACCATCGACGGCCTGCTGGCGCAGCACCTCTCGGCGCCGGTGCCGACGCTGCCGGTGGCGCTGGCGCAATTGCAGGAACTGCTCGACCGCATGATGGCCAAGAACCCGGCCGACCGCTTCGGCAGCGCCACGGAGCTGCGCCGATTCATCGCCGACCTGGGCAGGCAGCCGGGTGCGCCCGGCCGCGACGGTCTGCTCGACCTCGACTTGGGCTTCGACAAGACGCAGCCGATCGCCGTACGGCCCGAACTGCGGGCTTCCCACTGAAACGGACGCAGACGAGATGGACAACGATCCACGCGTGCCGGACGCCTCCGGCAAGAAGAAATACCACGTGGCGGTGGTCGGCTTCAGCCAGACCGAGCGCCTCGTGCTGGGCGGCATCTTCGGGCTGGCGGCGCGCCGCGAGCCGAGCTTCGTGCCCTTCCAGCCGGGCGGCGGCGCGACTTCGCCCGACCTGTTCATGCTCGACGCCGACGACCCGCGCTGCCCCGACCTGCTGCGCGCCATCGAGAAAAAGAGCAAGGCGCCGGTGCTGTTCGTCGGCAGCCATTCGCACGGCACCGCTCACCCGTTCATGGAGCGCCCGATGATGTGGACGCGCACGCTGCAGTGCTTCGAGCAGGCGGTGCGCCCGGCACGGCCGGAGCCCGTCGCGGCGCCCGCCGCCAAGCCGAAGCGCAGCGACTGGGTGCTGGTGGTCGACGACAGCCTGGCGGTGCGCAAATTCATGGAGACGCGGCTGGCGCCGTTCGGCTTCAACGTCGATTACGCCGACTCCGGCGAGCGCGCCATCGGCCTGACCGGAGAGAAGCACTACACCTGCGTGTTCCTCGACGTGATCCTGCCCGGCGTCGACGGCTACCAGGTGTGCAAGATGATCAAGTCGAAGAAATCCGAGGTGAAGCGCACGGCGGTGGTCATGCTGACCAGCAAGAGCTCGCCGTTCGACAAGATCCGCGGAACCATGGCCGGCTGCGACGCCTATCTCACCAAGCCGGTCGACGAGGAAAAGCTGCTGGCGGTGATCGCCAAGTTCCTGCCCGCCGCCGGCGCCATCGGCGGCGATGGACAAATTCTGGCGGCGACCTGAGTCGCGGCCTTCCTACCAACGAGCAACGAGGGGCAACAAATGGCAAAGAAAGTGCTGGTGGTCGACGACGCAAGGCCCGACCTGATGAACCTGGAGAAGATCGTATCCGACGCCGGCTACCACGTGCTGACGGCCAACAGCGGCGAGCAGGCGATCGAGGTCGCCAAGGCCGAGAAGCCTGCGCTGATCTTCATGGACGTGAACATGAAGCAGGTCGACGGCTTCCAGGCCACGCGCAACCTGCAGGCCGACCCGAACACCAAGGCGATCCCGGTGGTCTTCGTCACCTCGAAGGACCAGAAGGCCGACCGCGTCTGGGCGCAGATGCTGGGCGCCAAGGGCTACGTCACCAAGCCCTACAGCGCGGACCAGATCCTCGACCAGCTCAAGGTCGTCTAGCCCGCATGGAACTCGAGTCCCCGACCGGCGACCCGCTGGTCCCCGACGCGATGGACTTCCTGGCGGGGTTCGATCTGCCTTCGGAGCCGCCGGCCGGCCTGCCGCTCGCCGGCCCTGCGGACGACGGCCTGCTGCCGCCGTCCCAGGCGTTGTCCGGGGAGCGCGCCGCCGCCGCCGACCTGCATCCGCTGCCGGGCCAGCGCGAGGCCGGGCATGCCGGGCAGGGCGTGCTGGTCGGCGGCCTGCGCCTGTTCCTGCGCTTCGACCAGGCCAGCGAGGTCTCGGAAATGCTGCCGCTTTACCGGCTGCCGGGAACGCCGCCGTGGATGCGCGGCATCGCCAACCTGCACGGCAACCTGGTGCCGGTGATCGACCTCGCGGGCTTCTTCGGCCTGTCCGCCGGCACGGCCGACAAGCCGATGCTGCTGGTGATCGGCCACGGCGAGGATGCCGTGGCGGCGATCGTCGACGGCATCCCGGAGCGCCTGAAGTTCGCCGACGGCGACCGCGTGCCGGCGCCGCTGGTCGGCGACCGGCTGCAGCGCTACGTGCCGGGCGCGTTCTTGCGCGGCAACGACATCTGGCTCGAGTTCGAGCATGAGCAACTGCTGGAGGCGCTGACGACCTCGCTGTCGTCGCCGCGCCGGCGACTTTGAGGAGGTACTGAGAAATGCGACTGAAACTAGGATTCGCCGACCTGAGCATCAAGACGAAGCTCGCCTTCGCCATCGCGATCCCGACGCTGGCGCTGACCCTGATGATCGGCAAGACGGCCCTCGAGGGCTGGCGGCAGGTCGGCCAGCTGCAGATCGTCGAGAGCGACGCTGCGCTGCTGGTGACCGCCGGCGGCCTGATCCACCAGCTGCAGCGCGAACGCGGCATCTCCGAACTCTACCTCGGCGAGAAGGGCGATGCCCGCCTCGCCGACATGCTGCGCGCCCAGCGCGGCGAGACCGACAAGCATTTCGCCGACTTCCGCGCCGCCCTGGACGGCGCGGATCCCGCCAAGATCGGCGATGCCCCGATGGACGGACTGCGCCTGGCGCGCCGCCAGATCGAGGCGGCGCTCGCCAAGCGCGGCGAGATCTCCGACCTCAAGATGGCGCCGCTCGACGTGCTGAAGACGTACGAGGTGGCGCTGGGCGCGATGGTGTCGGCCGAGCAGAAGCTGCGCCACGAGCGCGAGCAGGTCGACGCCGACGTCGCCAACGTGGCGCGCGCCTACGTCAACCTGGTGGATGCCAAGGAGAAGGCGGGCGCCGCGCGCGCCGCCGGCGTCATCGGTTTCGAGGCCGGGCACTTCGCGCCCGACGTGCTGCAGGTGTTCGCGGCGCGCGCGGCGGAAATGCGCCGCCTGCTGGCCTATGTGCAGGAGATCGCGACCCCGGCCGACCAGCTGCTGCTGCAGACCAAGCTGGCCGGCAAGGACGTCGCCGCGGTCAACGACGCCATCGCCAAGGTGGTGCAGGCGGGCGCAGGCGCACCGGTCGCGCTGACGGGCGAGGAATGGTTCCGCGCCGCCACCGTACAGGCAGACCGGCTCAAGGAGGTGGAGGACGCCTACGCGGCCGAGCTCGGGAAAGTCACCGCCGAGCGCGTCGCGGCAATCCAGCGGCTGGTCGCCGCCGAACTCGGCTTCGCCGTCCTCCTGGTGCTGGCCGTGACCGCGCTCGCGGTGATGGTGTATCGCGGCATCGCCCGCTCGGTGAACAACCTGCTCGACACCGTGCGCTACATCTCGGCCGGCCAGTACGACGTGCGCGCCCGGATCTACGGCACCGACGAACTCGGCATGCTGGCGCTGACGCTCAACGAGATGCTCGACGACCGCGTGCAGGCGCTGGCCAAGGCGCAGCAGGAGAACGAGACGCTCAACAACTCGGTGGTGGAGCTGCTGAAGGCGGTGTACGCGCTCAGCCAGCGCGACCTGACGACGCGCTGCGAGGTGGACGCCACCATCATCGGCACGGTCGCGGACTCCATCAACCAACTGACCGGCGAGACCGCCAAGGTGCTGGCCCAGGTGTCGCGCGCGGCGCGCCGCGTCGGCGGCGCCTCCGAGAAGGTGAAGCTGCAGGCCGGCGCCGTGTCGCAGGTGGCCGAGGCGGAACTGCAGTCGGTGGATGCCATGACGGAGGGCATCGCCGGGACCGTCGAGCAGATCGACTCGCTGGCGCAGCTGGCGACCGAAACCAACCGCTCGGCCGGCGAAGCGGCCGCGTCGACCAACGAGGCGCTGGAGCGCGTCTCCGACACCGTCAAGGGCATGGAAAGCATCCGCGAGACCATCGCCGAGACCGAGAAGCGCATCAAGCGCCTGGGCGAGCGCTCGCAGGAGATCAGCGGCATCGTCAACCTGATCAACACGATTTCGGAACGCACCCACGTGCTGGCGCTGAACGCCTCGATGCAGGCGGCCATCGCCGGCGAGGCGGGCCGCGGCTTCGCGGTGGTGGCGGAGGAGGTGCAGCGCCTGGCGGAATCCTCGCGCAACGCCACCTCGCAGATCGCCACGCTGGTGAATAACATCCAGATCGAGACCAACGACACGGTGGCGACGGTCAACCGCACCATCGGCCAGGTGGTGTCCGAATCCGAGCTGGCGCGCAAGGCGGGCGAGCAGATGGAGAAGACGCAGCACATCACGCTGCAGCTGGCCGACATGGTTCGGCTGATCGCCGAGAACACGCAGCAGCAGACGCGCAGCGCGCAGATGCTGCGCCAGCAGGTCGAGCGCATCGAGGCGGGCGCCAAGCAGACGCGCGACCACATCGTGCAGCAGACCGAGGAGGCGCAGGCGCTCGACGAGACCGCGCGCCACCTGCTCGGCGCCATCTCGGTGTTCACGCTGCCCGAACAGATCGCCGAGGCGGCGGCCGAGACCCTCACCCTGCGCAAGGCGGCCTGACGGCCGGCGAAGGAGCAGCTTCCATGCAGCTCGACGACCTCATCGATACCCTGCGCGGCGAAGTCGCCGGCATGGCGGGGGACCTGGATGCCGCCTGGGCGGCGATCGCCGCGCCCGGCACCGCGCCGGACTCGCGCGGCGCGGCGCGCGACGCCTATGCCGAGCACCTGGGACGGCTGGGCGACACCGCGGCGCTGCTCGGCCTGACCGGGCTGCAGGAGGCGTGCGCGCGGGTGCTC
>DASVZD010000387.1:0-6088 GCA_036391815.1 Rhodocyclaceae bacterium | reverse complement strand
ATCGAGCGCAGCAGCGTGGCGACGTCGCGCAGCGGCGACTGCTTGGTCGTCGATGCCGGATCGAAGTCGATGATGACGAAGTCGTTCTGCGCGATCAGCAGCCGTCCCAGCCGATAGTTGCCGTGGATGCGGATCCTGCGGCCGGGCGACGGTGCGCGCGCCGCGGCCTCGAGGCGCGACACGATGTCGTCGCGCCGGGAGAGCAGGGCCTCGGCGTCGCGTCGCGCTTCGGGAGCCAGGCCTTCGCTGCGCCGCTGCAGCAGGTCGAGTGCGGCCTCGGCCTGCATCCAGGCGGCGCCGCTCCAGGCGTCGAGGTCGCCCTGGCCGGCCGGCTCGGGGTCGAAGGCGGCGCGGCCGGTGCGGCGCGCCAGCGCGCCGTGCAGCTCGGCGGTGCGCCGTCCCAGCGTGGCCATCAGCGACAGGTAGGCGCCATGCGGATTGGTCGGCTGGATGGCGGCGGGGGCGTTGGCGCGCCGCTGCTCGAGATGGCGCTGCAGGTATTCGAGCGTGAAGTCGATGGCGCTGCCCTGGTTCTCGACGTAGCCCTGCAGGACGACTAGCGCCAGGGCGGCGCCGCCGCCGTCCGGCCGGTATTCGACGGTGCCGAACACCGGCACGCTGTGCGCGAAGTGCGCGGTCTCGCTGAGGAAGCAGCCGATCTCGATCTCGGCGCTGGGCAGCGGCTGCGGACGCCGGTGGCACTTGACGTACACCGCCTTGCCCAGCGCGACGGCGCTGACATCCGGACGCGCCGCCGAGGCGCGCACCGGCAGCGTGTCGATCGGCTCGTGGGCGAGC
The DNA here is from genome assembly GCA_036391815.1 of Rhodocyclaceae bacterium. Lineage (GTDB taxonomy): Bacteria > Pseudomonadota > Gammaproteobacteria > Burkholderiales > Rhodocyclaceae > Nitricoxidireducens. The sequence goes on along the minus strand of DASVZD010000387.1, from coordinate 5,290 downwards.
GCGGCGAACGCGTGCGTCGACGCGAAGCGCAGCAGGCCGCCGGGGCAGCGCAGCTCGGTGCCGGCCTCGGCGGCGCTGACCAGCGCCCGGCAGAACCATTCGTCGGCGAAGGCGTCGGCCAGCACGCCGATGCGCGCCTGGTGGCGCACCCGCGCCGCGGTGGCGGAGGCGATCGCCCGCATGCGTTCCTCGTCGCCGTCTTCCCACAACAGCGCCAGCGGCAGGAAGCAGGGCCGCGATTCCCCGCCGGCGTCGCGGACGTCGAACAGCGCCAGCATCCACTCGTTGCGGCCGTCGCTCCATTCGGCATGCTCGCCGAGCGTCACGCGCAACGGCGGCTCGGCCGCGCCGTACCAGCGCTGCGCGGCGACGAAGCGCGGCAGCACCTCGGCCTCCAGCTGGTTGCGCACGTTTTCGGCCATGGCGATGCGCCACGGCACCACGCGGTCGCGGAAGAAACTGTGCCAGCCGTCGAACAGCACCAGCACCGGCGGCTCCTCGCGCGCGACGCGCTCCTCGTGCCACGCCGGCGCCTCCTCCCCGGCGGCGAGGCGGAACCAGAAGAAGCCGTGGCCGTGCAGCGTCAGCAGGTAGGGCAGGTCGCCGATCGGCGGGAACGCGGTGCGGCCGATCAGCTCGATCGGCACCCGGCCGCGGAAGCGCGCCAGGTCGAGCTCGACCGGCTGCCCGGAGCGCGCCAGGTTGGCCACGCAGAGCAGGATCTCGTCGCCGTACTCGCGCACGAAGGCCAGCACCTTGCGGTTGCCGGCGCGCAGGAAGGCCAGCCGGCCGCGGCCGAAGCCCTTGTACTGGTCGCGCACCGCCAGCATGCGGCGCATCCAGTTGAGCAGCGACGACGGGTCGCGCGACTGCGCCTCGACGTTGACCGCCTCGTAGCCGTATACCGGGTCCATGATCGGCGGCAGGAACAGCCGCTGCGGGTCGGCCTGGGAGAAGCCGGCGTTGCGGTCGGGGCTCCATTGCATGGGCGTGCGCACGCCGTTGCGGTCGCCCAGGTAGATGTTGTCGCCCATGCCGATCTCGTCGCCGTAGTAGATGATCGGCGTGCCCGGCATCGACAGCAGCAGGAAGTTCATCAGCTTGATGCGGTCGGCGTCGTTGTCCATCAGCGGCGCCAGGCGCCGCCGGATGCCGAGGTTCAGGCGCGAGCGCGGATCGGCGGCGTACATCTGGTACATGTAGTCGCGCTCCTTGCTGGTCACCATCTCCAGCGTGAGTTCGTCGTGGTTTCTCAGGAAGATCGCCCAATGGCAGGTATCCGGAATATCGGGCGTCTGCTGCATGATCTCGACGATGGGGTGACGGTCCTCCTGGGCGATGGCCATGTACATGCGCGGCATCAGCGGGAAGTGGTAGGCCATGTGGCACTCGTCGCCGTCGCCCAGGTAGTCGCGCACGTCCTCCGGCCACTGGTTGGCCTCGGCCAGCAGCATGCGGTCGCCGTAGTGGGCGTCGATGACGGCGCGGATCTGCCGGATGACGGCGTGGGTTTCCGGCAGGTTCTCGTTGCTCGTCCCCTCGCGCTCGCACAGGTAGGGGATGGCGTCGAGGCGCAGCCCGTCGACGCCCATGTCCAGCCAGAAGCGCATGGTGCGCAGCACGGCCTTGAGCACCAGCGGATTGTCGAAGTTGAGGTCGGGCTGGTGGGAGAAGAAGCGGTGCCAGTACCAGGCGCCGGCGACCTCGTCGCGCGCCCAGTTCGACTTCTCGGTGTCGGTGAAGATGATGCGGGTGCCGGCATACCTGTCCGGGGTGTCGCTCCAGACGTAGAAGTTGCGCTTCGAGGAGCCGCGCGGGGCGCGCCGCGCCGCCTGGAACCACGGATGCTGGTCCGAGGTGTGGTTGATGACCAGCTCGGTGATGATCTTCAGCCCGCGCCGGTGCGCCTCGCGCACCAGCAGGCGGAAGTCGCCGCGGGTGCCGTAGTCGGGATGCACGTTGCGGTAGTCGGCGATGTCGTAGCCGTCGTCCTTCAGCGGCGACGGATAGAAGGGCAGCAGCCAGAGCGCGGTGACCCCCAGCTCCTGCAGGTAGTCGAGCTTGCGGATCAGGCCGCGGAAGTCGCCGATGCCGTCCGCGTTGCTGTCGAAGAACGCCTTGACGTGCAGCTCGTAGACGACCGCATCCTTGTACCAGAGGTGCTGGGCGTCGATTGCGGCGCTTGGCGCTGGCGGCGTCTGGTTGCGGTCCGACATGTGCGCCGTCCACGCCGTCCGCCAGGCTGGACCGGCGGGACGGGCTCAGTGGTCAGGGCTTCTTGGTCCAGGCGACGCAATAGCCCTTCGGGGAGATCTCCGTGTCCCCCGGCATCAGCTTGCAGCCGCCGAGGTCCTTGGGCGTCTTGCCGGGAATGAACTGCATGCAGGTGGAACACTCCTTGTCCGCGTTGGGATGGTCCTGGTACTTGAGCGAGGAGCGCATCGCCGCGTTCTTCGCGGCGAAGGCCCGTCCCGATGCGGCGATGACGGGAATCGCGGCGAGGGCGGCGCATGCGGCCTTGAGGAGGCGGCGGCGCCGGTCGTCTTGCAGCTTGTTCATGTTGGTGTCCTTTCCTCCAGGAGCCGGCCGCGTGCCGATGCGATAGCTTTTGGTTGCTTCCGGCGGAAGGAAAGTTCCATGCCGGCGCTGCGCCATCCGGCCCCTGGAAATTCCGCGGCAAGCGGTTGCAACAAACAGGAGCCGCCCGAGTCGACGCTGAATCCCGGCACTACCGGTATCCGGGGAAGCCGCGGTGGGTTGCGGCGGCGGGCGCCGCCGCAGGTGTGGTGTGGAACGACGAGGAGCGAGAGATGAATTATTCGGCGAATCAACAGAAGCAAGAGGCGATGCGCGCGGGCGAGGAGCTGGCCAACCAGTACCACGCGATGCTGGACGGGTGGGCCGAGGTGTCGAAATGCTGCCTGGCGGCGGCCGACGACATCTACCAGACCGGCATCGACTACATGAAGGACCAGGCGGAGCAGCTGCACGAGATCAGTTGCGACCCGAGCGCCGCCATGCGCGAGCAGACCATGTCGAAGGCGATGAACTGCAGCTTCGATGCGGCCGACCGCATCGCGCAGGCCTACCTGCATTCGCTGGAGAACGTCCGCGAGCCGCTGATGCGCGTGGTTTCCGCCCAGCTGCCGATGGGGCGGGCCATGACGCAGTTCATGGAAAAGGGCCTCGAGCGCAGCACCCAGGCGATGGAGGAGGGCAGCGAGCGGATGGGGCGCGGCATGAGCAGCATGATGCGCAGCGCGGAGCGCGGCACCGAGGAGGCGCAGCGGGGGGCCGAGGAAGCCCAGCAGCAACACCAGGCGCACCGCCAGCAGGGGAAGAGGAAATCCGCCTAGCGCCGCCGCGGGCGGCCTAGCGCAGGCCGCCGTACATCCAGCCGTCGAGGCTCAGCGTCAGGCACTTGGCGCTGCCGCCCGACTTCATGAACTCGGAGAGCGGGGTCTCGGCCGCGTGCAGGCCGAGGGCCGCCAGCGCGCCGGCCAGGCGCGGCGTGGTCCGGTTCATCAGAACGGTGTCGCCGACGCAGACGGCGTTGGCGCAGAAGAGGTTCGCCTCCTCGGGCGTCAGGGCCACCAGCGCATCGCCGAAGGCGAGGGCGAGGCGTTCGCGCGACGCCGCGTCGAAGGCGCCCGGCACGTGGAGCGCCCCGCCGGTGGGCAGCGGGCAGAAGCAGGTATCGAGGTGGTAGAACGCCGGGTCCGTCAGCGTCAGGCGCTCGATCGGGGCGTCGACGAGGGCCTGCAGGCACTGCAGTGTGGCTTCGCTGGAGCGCGGTCCGCTGCCCAGCCAAAGCCTGCCTGCGGCGTCGAACAGCGCGTCGCCGGCGCCCTCGAAGAAGACCTGCGACGGCAGCTCGATGCAGTTCCAGCCGGCCGCCTCGAACCAGGCGCGGTCGATCGCCTGCTCGCCCCGGCGCTGCGGATGGCGGAAGTTCGACAGGACGAACTGCCGCTTGTGGGGCAGGGGCAGGCCCGCGTTCGCGGTGAACACCAGGTCGGGCCAGGCGGGGTCGGGCGGCATGATCTCCAGCCTGGCGACCCGGGAAAGCGCGGCGACGAGCCCCTGCCATTGGGCCTTCGCCCGCTCGGGCGACACCCGGCCGATCTGGTCGGCCATCCAGGGATTGATTTCGTAGCGGACGGCGAAGCCGCCGGGGTCGCACATCAGGAGCGTTTCCATGGTTCCGGGTCGGAGCGAGTTCCGCGCAAATCTAAACTATGATGTCTTGGCAGGGGGGCGCAAGCAGAAAGGACAAGGGAGATGTTCGGCTCATTGCGCATACGCACGCAGCTGTTGCTCATGACGGGTGCCGTGTTCGTCCTGTTCGCCGTTCCGATCGCCATCGCCATCGCTTCCCTGCGGCAGACCCAGGAACGCTTCGTTTCGTTCATCGAAATCGACAACGCGCGCCTGGCCGCCTTCAACGAGATGTACGCCCAGGGCCTGCAGTCGGGCCAGGCGCTGCGCAACATCCTGCTCGATCCCGCCAACCGCAAGGCCTACGACAACCTGGCGCAGGCCGTCGCCGATTTCGACAAGGCGCTGAAGAAGGCGCGCTCGCTGCCGCAGGACCGGGACGTGGCGGCGCGGCTCGGCACGGTCGAAGGCCTGGCGCGGCGCCAGGCGGAAATCCGGACGGCGCTGCTGGCCGACGTCGGCGCGGGCAGGATCGAGGAAGCCAAGCTGCGTCTCAACAAGGACGAGACGCCGGCCTGGCGCGAACTGAAGAAGGTGCTGCTGGAGAGCATCGCGCGCCTGGACAACGAGACCCAGGCCACCGAGGCGCAACTGGCGGAGACGGCTGCCGCCCGCCGCGGCCAGATCGTCGCCTTCAGCCTGGTGTCGCTGTTGGCGCTGCTCGGCGTTTCCTGGCTGATCGGCCATGCCATCCTGCGCCGCCTGGGCGGCGAGCCGGCCTACGCGACCGACGCCATGCACAAGCTGGCCGCGGGCGACCTCGCGTTCGAGCTCAGGGTGGCGGCCAAGGACAGCAGCAGCCTGCTGTTCGCCATGCGCACGACCATGGAGCGCCTGGCGTCGACCATCGGCAACGTCACCCGCACGGCGGATTCGCTCACCAGTTCGGCGCAGCAGGTCTCGCTCACCTCGCAGAGCCTGTCGCAGGCGTCGTCGCAGCAGGCGGCGGCGGCCGAGCAGACCACCGCGGCGCTGGAGGAGATGACGGCGTCGATCGGCGACAACGCGGGCAAGGCGAACACCACCAGCGGCATCGCCGGGCAGGCCGCGCAGCAGGCGCAGCAGGGCGGCG
>DASVZD010000386.1:0-5935 GCA_036391815.1 Rhodocyclaceae bacterium | reverse complement strand
CAAAACCGCTACAAGCGCATCGAGGCGCGCCTGCCCGACGACGTGCGCCGCCTCGGCGTTCCGGTCACCAAGCCGCAGCGCAACTACCTGATGTTCGTGACGCTCTACTCGCCCGACAAGAGCCTGGACAACGTCGCGCTCGGCAGCTTCGCCGCCGCCAGCGTGCTCGACCAGATCCGCCGCGTCAAGGGTGTCGGCGAAGCCATCATGTTCGGCACCGAGTACTCGATGCGCCTGTGGCTGCAGCCCGACAAGCTGCATTCCTTCAACCTGGCGCCGAACGACGTCATGAACGCGGTGCGGGCGCAGAACGTCCAGCTCGCCACCGGCGAGCTCGGCCAGGCGCCGGCGGCCAAGGGGCAGCAGTACAACGCCGTGATCGTCACCAGCGGCCGGCTGACGACGCCCGAGCAGTTCGGCAACATCATCGTGCGCGAGCAGCCCAACGGCGCCACGGTGCGCGTGCGCGACGTCGCCCGCGTGGAACTGGGTGCCCAGGACTACAACATCTTCGCCCGCATGGACGGCCAACCGGGCGCCGCCATCGCCGTGCGCGTCTCGCCCGACGGCAATGCGCTGGAGGTCGCCAAGGCGGTCAAGGCCCGCATGACGGAGTTGTCGCAGTACTTTCCCAAGGGCATCGCCTGGGAAGTGCCCTACGACACGTCGCGCTTCGTCGACATCTCGATCAGCGAAGTGGTCATCACCCTGGTCGAGGCGATGCTGCTGGTGTTCTGCGTGATGTACCTGTTCCTGGAGAACTTCCGCGCCACGCTGATCCCCGCCGTCGTCGTGCCGGTCGCGCTGATGGGCGCGTTGACCGGCCTCTATGCCCTCGGCTACTCGATCAACATCCTGACGCTGTTCGCCATGGTGCTGGCGATCGGCATCGTGGTGGACGACGCCATCGTCGTGGTGGAGAACGTCGAGCGCATCATGACCGAGGAAGGCCTGCCGCCGCGCGAGGCGACCATCAAGGCGATGGGCCAGATCTTCGCCGCCATCATCGGCATCACGCTGGTGCTGTGCGCGGTGTTCGTGCCGATGGCCTTCTTCGGCGGCTCGGTCGGCGTGATCTACCGCCAGTTCGCGGTGACGCTGGTGCTGACCATGCTGTTCTCGGCGCTGATGGCGCTGACGCTGACGCCGGCGATGTGCGCCACCCTCCTCAAGCACGTCGAAGGCAGGGACGACGTGCTGCCGACCACCGGCTTTTTCGGCTGGTTCAACCGCAGCTTCAACCGCACCGTCACCGGCTACCGCGGCGCCGTCGCGCGCATCCTGCACTCGACCAAGCGCGCGCTGGCGGTGTACGCCGCGATCATCGTCGGCGTGGCATGGCTGTTCGCCCACCTGCCCGGCAGCTTCCTGCCCGAGGAGGACCAGGGCTACTTCATCAACGTGATCCAGCTGCCGCCGGGCGCGACCCAGGAGCGCACGCTGGAAGTGCTGCAGAAGGTCGAGAACTACTACCTGAGCCAGCCCGAGGTCGAGCACGTGATCGGCGTCGTCGGCTTCTCCTTCTTCGGCCGCGGCCAGAACGCCGCACTGTGCTTCACCAAGCTCAAGGACTGGGACGTCCGCAAGGACAAGGACTCGATCGCCGGCGCGGTGATCCGGCGCGCCAACATGGCGCTGTTCGGCATCAAGCAGGCCTTCATCTTCGCGGTCAACGTGCCGCCGATCCCCGAGCTCGGCGCCATCGGCGGCTTCGACTTCCGCCTGCAGGACCGCACCGGCCAGGGCCGCGACAAGCTGATCGAGGCGCGCAACATGGTGCTCGGCCTGGCCGCGCAGAACCCGGCGCTGGCCGGCGTGCGGCCCGAGACGCAGGAGCCGGGCCCGCAGCTGCTGCTCGACGTCGACGCGACCAAGGCGCGCGCCCTGTCTATCGACCTCGGCAACCTCAACGACACGCTGCAGTCGGTGCTCGGCGTCGCCTACATCAACGACTTCGTGCGCCAGGGCCGCATCCTGCGCGTGCAGATGCAGGCCGATGCCGACCTGCGCTCGACGCCCGAGCAGATCCTCAAGCTGCCGGTGCGCAACGCGCACGGCGAGATGATCCCGCTCGGCGAAGTGGTGAAGCCGCGCTGGATCGTCGGCCTGCCGAAGCTCGACCGCTACAACGGCAACCCCGCCGTCAAGCTGTCCGGCGGCCCAGCCCCCGGCCACAGCACCGGCGAGGCGATGGCGGCGATGGAGAGCATCGCGGCGCAACTGCCGCCCGGCTTCGGCTTCGAATGGTCGGGCACCTCCTACGAGGAGCGCCTGTCGGGCGCCCAGGCGCCCTTCCTGTTCGGCATCTCGGTGCTGGTGGTGTTCCTCGCGCTGGCCGCCCTCTATGAGAGCTGGTCGACGCCGTTCGCGGTGATCCTGGTGGTGCCGCTCGGCATATTGGGCGCGCTGCTGGCCGTGACGCTGCGCGGGCTACCGAACGACGTGTTCTTCAAGGTCGGTCTGATCGCCATGATCGGCCTGTCGTCGAAGAACGCCATCCTGATTATCGAGTTCGCCAAGACGCTGCACGAGGAAGGCATGGACCTGGTCGAGGCGACGCTGGAGGCGTGCCGGCTGCGCTTCCGCCCGATCCTGATGACGTCGTTCGCCTTCATCCTCGGCGTGCTGCCGCTGGCGATCTCCAGCGGCGCCGGCGCCCAGAGCCGCCACGCGATCGGCACCGGCGTCATGGGCGGCATGATCGCGGCGACGGTGCTGGCGGTGTTCCTGGTGCCGGTGTTCTTCGTCGTGGTGCGGCGCATCTTCCCCCACAAGCCCAGAGCGGAGCATGGCCATGAATAAGCGCGCAACCCTCGCCCTGGCGGCGGCCCTGCTCGGCGGCTGCTCGCTGGCGCCCGACTACACGCGGCCCGCCGCGCCCGTGCCCGGCGCCTGGCCGGCCTACGTGAAGCCGGAAGGCAGCGTCCAGGCCGCCGCCACCGACTGGCACCGGGTCTTCGCCGACAAGCGCCTGCAGGCGCTGATCGAGGCGGCCCTCGAGCACAACCGCGACATGCGCATCGCCGTCGCACGCGTGGCGGAAGCGCGGGCGCTCTACGGCGTGGCGCGCGCCGACCGCTTCCCGACGATCAACGCCAGCGGCGATCGCTCCGCCGCACTCACCCCCGGCGACCTGTCGATGACCGGCAAGCCGCTCAACAGCCAGCGCTACGACGGCGGCCTGGCGATGCCCGCCTTCGAGCTCGACTTCTGGGGCCGCGTCGCCAACCTGAGCGACGCCGCCAAGGCGAACTACCTGGCCACCGAGGAAGCGCAGCGCTCGTTCCGCCTCTCGCTGATCTCGGATGTCGCCAACGCCTATCTCACGCTGCTGGAGATGGAGCAGCGCCGGACGCTGTCGCAGACCACGCTGCAGACGCGCGCGCAGACGCGCGAGCTGATCGCCAAGCGGCGCGAGGTGGGGCTGGCCAGCGACCTCGACTTTCTCGCCGCCGACGCCGCCTACACCAGCGCGCGCGCCGACCACGCCAGCATCGAGCGCCAACGCGACGCCGCCGAGAACGCGCTGCTGCTGCTCGTCGGCACCAGCCCGGCGCAGCTGCCGGCCGGCGCGGCGCTGGCCGACCAGGGCATCATCGCCGACTTCGCGGTGGGCGCGCCGTCCGACGTGCTGCTGGCGCGGCCCGACGTGCGTTCCGCCGAGCAGCAGCTGATCGCGGCAAACGCCAACATCGGCGCCGCGCGCGCCGCCTTCTTCCCGAAGATCGTCCTCATGGCGACCTTCGGCAGCGCCAGCACCGCGCTGTCGCGCCTGTTCGATGCCGGCCAGGGCGCCTGGACCTTCCAGCCGACGCTGAGCATGCCGCTGTTCGACGCCGGGCGCACCTCGGCCAACGTCGACGTGGCGGAAGCGCGCAAGGTGGCCGCCGTCGCCAACTACGAGAAGACCGTGCAGCAGGCGTTCCGCGAGATCGCCGACCTGCTGTCGGCGCGCGAGAAGCTGGCGCGCCAACTCGCCGACCTCGATGCCACCGCCGCGACCCAGGCGGAACGCGCCAAGCTGGCGACCGCGCGCTACGAGGCCGGCATATCGAGCTATCTCGAAGTGCTGGACGCGCAGCGGGAACTGTTCTCCGCCCAGCAGAATGCCGTTCAGGTGCGCCGGCAGCTGCTGTCGACCGAGGTGCAGCTCTACAAGGCGCTGGGCGGCGACCAGCAGACGTGAGCCCCGCAGGTAAGGAAATCCTTACCTGCGCAATCCCTTTCCCTACGCCGAAATAGTCCGCCGACCAATGGCGGCGGTAGGGCCTTGCTGGCAATCTGGCGGGCATGAAGAAAGCGATTTGTCAGGGAGAGAGGGCACCGCGGCCGTCTGCCTCTATGGCGAAGGTAGGATTGGCCGCCGCCGTCGCCGCCGTCTTGTATCCGCTGGCCGACGTCCATGCCGAAGGCATCGACGAGCCCCTAGCGGTTCTCGTCATCGGCAGCCGCGCGAGCCTCGCCACGGCCCAGGACATCAAGCGCGACAAGCTCGAGATCGTCGACTCGATCGTCGCCGAAGACATCGGCAAGCTGCCGGACTTCAGCGTCACCGACGCCATCCAGCGCGTGACCGGCGTCCAGGTGGCACGCGACCGCGGCGACGGCGCCAACGTCGCGATCCGCGGCCTGACCCAGGTGGAAACCACGCTGAACGGACGCGAGATATTCACCGCCTGGTTCGGACGCAACCTCGATTACGCCGACATCCCCGCCGAGCTGCTGGCCGGGATCGACGTCTACAAGAGCTCCTCCGCGCAGCAGCTTGAAGGCGGCGTCGGCGGCCTGGTCGACCTGCGCACCCGCCGGCCGTTCGATTTCGCCGGCCCGCAGGCGGTGGCAACCGTGCGCGAAGTCCAGGGCGACCTGGCGAACCAGCGCAAGCCGCAATATTCGGCGCTGCTCAGCAACCGCTGGAAGACCGAGGACGCCGGGGAAATCGGAATTCTACTGAGCGTGTCGCAACAGGACCGCGCGTTTCGCGAAGACCAGAAGACGGTCGGCTATTGGGTTCCGCGCAGCTTCGGCGGCCAGCCGGTGAACGTTCCCAGCGGCAGCACCGAGAGCGCCAGCGCCGGCACGCGCAAGCGCGACGGAGCCTCCTTCGCGCTGCAATGGCGCCCGAACCACGACCTCGATCTGTACGCCGAAGGCAGCTATGCGGAGCTGCGCACGATCCAGAACACCTACCAGTTCTTCGCCGACACCAAGGCCGCGGCCATCGGCAGCCTCGCGCTGGCGCCCGGCGCGGCGGACGCGCAGGGCGTCGGCTGGAGCAACGCGGCGATAACCACCGCCGGCGCGGCGCGCAACACCATCGATCGCATCGGGCAGTTCGCCGTCGGCGGCAGCTGGTATCGGCGCGAAACCACCGTCAAGGCCGACCTCAGCTACACCAAGAGCCACAACAACCTGATGTATTCGGCGCTCGCGCTGAGCGGCGCATCGACCGGCCTGTCGCAGGACCTCGCGCCCGCCGTGCCGTCGTCGACGACCAGCGGCAGCAGCGTGCTCAGCCTGTCCAGCTTCAACAATGCGAGCATCTGGTACGCCTCGCGCCCCTTCGACGGCGAGCTCAAGGCCTTGCGCCTGGATGCGGAGCGCCGCGTCGGCGGCGATTATCTCGACTCGGTGTCGACCGGCTTGCGCGTCGCCCGGCGCCACGCCACCGATGCGCCGGGCCAGGTCAGCTACTATCCCGCCGCCGTCCCCGCCGCCAATGCCGCGGGAGTCGTCACGGCCAACCCATACGGCGACTTCTTCCCCGGCTCGACGAGCGTGCGCAACTTCGTCGTCGGCGACGCGAACGCGGCGCGCAACGTCGATGCCCTGCGCGGCGCGCTCGGCATCGGCGCCGCGATCCCTGCCGGCAATCCGCTGGGCACCTGGGACATCCGCGAGGACACCGACTCCGTCTATGGGATGGCGACGATCA
>DASVZD010000385.1:0-8993 GCA_036391815.1 Rhodocyclaceae bacterium | reverse complement strand
TGCCGCGGCGCCAGGTAGCGCCACTGCGAGTCGTCGACGATCAGCAGGTCGAAATGATCGTGCTCGCGCGGCAGGTAGGCCGAGCCGCTGGCGCGTCCGCCGAAGGCGGCGATGCCCAGCGCGATGGCGTCGCGGGCGAGCGCGACGGGATGGACCACCAGGATCGCCTTGCCGGCCAGGCGATCGGTCTGGGCCGCGCGCCGCGACTGGTAGCTGCCCTGCTGGCGCGGCAGCACGACCCAGAAGGTCGAACCGTGGCCTTCGGTGCTGGAGAAGCCGGTGCGTCCGCCCATCAGCTCGGCGAGCTGCCGCGTGATGGCGAGGCCCAGCCCGGTGCCGCCGTAGCGGCGCGTGGTGGAGGCGTCGGCCTGGGTGAAGGCGGAGAACAGCTGCTCGCGCGCGGCCTCGGGGATGCCGGAGCCGGTGTCGGCGACGACGATCGCGTATTCGTTGACGCCGAGCCGCGCGCCTTCCGGCATGTCCTCGGAGCGGTTGCTGACGAGGATGGTCACTTCGCCGCGGTCGGTGAACTTGACGGCGTTGCTGGCGAGATTGCCGATCATCTGACGGATGCGATGCGGATCGCCGATCAGCGTGTCGGGCACGCTCTCCACCACGTGGCCGGCGATCTCGACGCCCTTGGCCTGGGCCGCGCCGGCGTTGGCGACCAGCACCTCCTCGACCAGCGGCGTGATGTCGAAGGCGGTGGCTTCGAGGATCAGCTTGCCGGCCTCGATCTTGGAGAAGTCGAGGATTTCGTTGAGCAGATGCAGCAGCGAGTTGGCCGAGCCGAGCACGGTCCTGCTGAAGCGCTCCTGCTCCGGGTCCAGCGCGGTGCCGAGCAGCAGTTCGGTCATGCCGATGACGCCGTTCATCGGCGTGCGCAGCTCGTGGCTGATGTTGGCGAGGAACTGCGACTTCGCCCGGTTGGCGGCCTGCGCCTGTTCCATGGCCACCCGCAGCTCGGCGGTGCGCGCCTCCACTTCGTCCTCGAGCGCGTCGCGATGGCGCTTCAGCTCGGCATCGCGCGCCGCGATCTCGTCGAGCATGCGGTTGAAGGCGGCCACCAGCGCATCGGTTTCGGCAAGGTGCTCGCCGCCCTGCACGCGCAGGTCGTAACGGCCCTCCTCGGCGATGCGCCGGCTGGTATCGGCGAGTTCGAGGATCGGCGCGCTGATGCGGTGCTGCAGGCGGTTGGCCAGCCAGAGGGCGAAGGCGAACACGCCGACGGTGATGGCCAGACCGAGCGCTGCGCCTTCCACGATGTGGGCCCACATCGTGGCGAGGTCGACCACCATCGAAAGGGTGCCGAGCCGCTCGCCTTCCTGCACGATCGGCTTGTCGACCCGCATCGTGCGCTCGAGCAGGAAGACCGGCAGGCGCCCGTCGGCGCCGGGGACCGCGGCCAACGACGTGACGTCGAGGCGGGCCGGGTGGCGGGCGAGGATGGTGCCGTCGGGCAGGGTGATCCAGGCCGCCTGGATGTCCTGCCGGCTGCCGAGGGCGGACAGGATGGCGTTCGCGGCCGCGGCGTCGCTGAAGCGGATGGCCGCCGAGCTGTTGTCGCTGATGATGTCGGCGATGGCGTCGAGCTGCCGCTGCATCGAGCGCTGCTCGCGCAGGATGGTGGAGCCGGAGAAATAGAGCAGCGTCAGGGCCACGCAAGTGCCGGCGGTGACGGCGATGATGGCCTGGAGCCGGCTCCTCAGCGTGCGCCGTGTATGGGGTGCGTCCATATGCGGTTCCTGCGTCATGGCGCGGCGGTTCAGCGCGGCCGCGCTTCGATCACGTTGCGGGCCAGGCGCAGGATCTGTGAGCTGGACCGGAGTTGCGCCTGCTGGACGACGCCGAGGTTCACCTCGAACTGCAGGCGGTTGTCGATATGCACCAGCCCGATCATCCCGCCGACGTCGATGAAGCCGTCCGCTTCGCCGATGGTCAGGATCGGGCGGTTCTGCAGCGCGCGCAGCGTCGTCACGAAGCGCCGGACATCGGATTCGGGAATGAACAGCACGTGGCAGCCGGACGCCTCCTCGGCCGCGAACACCGGGCGCACCTGCAGCGGACGGCCCTTCAGCGACTTGCCGGCGAGGCCCGACAGGCCCGCGGCGCCCGGATCGCCGAGCACGCAAACCACCAGCGGCGAATCGGGCGCGGCGAACGCGCGCTCCGGCCATTCCGTGTAGCGGATGAAATTGAGGACGTAGGCGGCTTTCAGCTGCTGGTCGCTGAGCGTCTGCTGCCCCTGCGCGGCCGAGAGCGCGGCGGCCCAGACGACGAGCACGGCCAGCGCGACGAAGAGGCCGCGGCACCAGCGCCAGTCCGCTCCGGCGGGCAGCGGCGCAGGGCATCGCGGGATCCAGGCTCTGGCCATGGCGGTCGGCTGCCGTCGGTCCTCAGAACCGGACGTCAGCCTTCAGGTAGAAGCCGCGCCCGGTCTCGACGGCCACCGAGGGCAGCTCGTCGGACAGGTACTCGATGGTGCGCCGATGCAGCAGGTTCTGACCCACCAGCGAAAGCTCGAGCGAGCGGTTCACCTTCCAGGCGTAGCGGATGTCGAGGTTCGTGCGGTTGGGCACCTCGACGCTGGCGGTGGTCGAGTCCTGCTGGAAATGGCTCTTGTACTTGAGCCAGAAGTCGAGCTGCCGCGACGGCGACAGGTTGTGCTGGGAGCGCAGCGAGAGCTGGTGCCGCGGGATCTTCTCCATGGCGCTCTGTGCGGCGCCCAGCGAGACCGGATCCCCGAGCCCGTAGGCGGTCTCGTGCATCCAGGTGTACGAGGGCTGCAGGCGCCAGGCCGGGGTGAGTTGCGCGAACAGCGCGAGCTCGAGGCCGCTGACGCGAGACTGGGCGCCGTACACCGTGTTTTCCGGCTGCAGGATGTACGGCGGAATGATCTGCGCCGGGCTGCCGAGCACCAGTATGCGGCCGTCGCGGTAGCGGTGCGCGAAGGCCGTGGCGTCGAACGACAAGGCGTGGCCGAAGCGTTGCCGGTAGCCGAATTCCAGCGCGTCGAGCTTCTCGGATTTGAGGGGCGCCGTGCCGCTGTTCTGGTAGACCATCCAGGTGGGCAGCAGGCGCCCCGGCATCGGCGGCACCACGCCGAGCGGGATGGTGACGTCGCTTTCGGCGCGCGAGGGCGTGCGGGTGGCGCGCGAGAGCGCGCCCCAGACGGTACGGGCCGGGTCCGGCGTCCACAGGAAGCGGGCGGTCGGCTGGAAGGCGGCGCCCGAGATGTTGTTGTGCTCCATGCGGGCGCCCAGCGTCACGCGGAAGCGCTCCGGCACGATGGTGATGTCGTCGTTGGCGAAGACGCTCTGCAGCTGGAAGTCGCGGCTGGGCACGGCGAAGGTCACGTAGGAGCCGGCGGGGCTGGTCACCGTGTCGCTCGAGTTGCGATAGTTCGCGCCGAGCAGGACATCGTGCCGCCCGGACGGCGCCAGGCGGTACTGGAAGTCGAGGTCCAGCGTCTTGCGCTCCTCGCGCAGCACGCGCTCGGCTTCCAGCGTGCGCTGGGTGGCGTAGGACTGGAACACGATCTCCGAGCCGTCGTCGCGCAGCGATTCGTAGCGACCCTGGAGATGCCCGCCGCCGAGCGTCATGGTGGAATCGACCAGCGCCGCGTAGCCGGGCGGGAGCCGTGGGTCGGGAAAGCGGTAGCTGTCGCCGTTGCGGTCGTGATAGGCCTCGCCCTCGAGGGACAGGCGGTTGCCCGACGACAGCAGCCAGTCGGCGCGGAAGCCGGCCATGCTGCTGTCGCCCTGGTCGGCGGCCCGGCTGCCGTCGGTGTTGAAGCTGGCGCGCCGGTCATAGGTCTTGGCGTATACGCGCATGTGGCCGGCGTCGCCGAGCGCGAAGCCGTAGCGGGCGGTGACGTTCTTCCTGTCCTCGCTGCCGGCGCTGACGGCGAGCAATCCGCCCTGCGTGTCGCGCGCCTTGCGGGTGATGATGTTGATGGTGCCGTTGACGGCGTTGGAGCCCCACATGGCGGCGTTGGGGCCGCGGATGATCTCGATGCGCTTGATGTCCTCCAGGGGCATGTCCTCGGCTTCCCAGAAGACGCCGGAGAACAGCGGCGAGTAGATGCTGCGGCCGTCCTTCAGCACCTGCAGCTTGTTGGCGAAGCGGCTGTTGCCGCCGCGGGCGGACACCGCCCAGCGATTGTTGCCGATGCGCGCGACCTCGATGCCCGGCGCCATCGCCAGCACGTCGGGAAGGCTGCGCGCGCCCGATCGCGCGATGTCCTCCTGGGTGATGACGAACACCGCGGCCGCGACCTTCTGGAGGTTCTCGGCCTTGCGGGAGGCGCTGATGACCTCGGTGTTGATGAGGTCTTCGAGGCTCATGTCGGGCACCGGCTCCGGGGCCTGGGACAGGGCCGGACAGGAAAGGGCGGCGCCCAAAAGGACGGCGAGGGTACGCAGGAAGGAGGTCATGGTGGTCATCGTCCGCGCGGGTGTCATGAGGGAAGCCGCATGCATAATAACAAGAGCATGGGTTATCCCCTATATAGCCGGGCGACAAGGGGACTGTGCGGCGGACGTGCCGCCCGGGACGACGGTCAGCGGGCGGTTTCGACCGGCTCGTTGAGCACGAGCCAGTAGAGGCCGAGCTGGCCGACGGCGTGGATGAACTTCTCGAAGTCGACCGGCTTGCGGATGTAGCTGTTGGCGCCCAGGCGGTAGCCGTCCGTCACGTCCTGCTGCTCCTTGGAGGTGGTGAGGATGACCACCGGCAGCAGGGCGGTGCGCGCATCGGCGCGGATGCGGCGCAGCACTTCGAGGCCGTCGATGCGCGGCAGCTTGAGGTCGAGCAGGACGACCGCCGGCATCGGGGTCGGCGCACGCCCGGCGTAGGCGCCGGTACCGAACAGGTAATCGAGGGCTTCGACGCCGTCGCGCGCGACGACGACTTCATTGGTGATGCGGTTCTTGCTGAAGGCCCTGAGGGTGAGCGCCTCGTCGTCGGGGTTGTCCTCGACCAGCAGAATCGGCGGCTTCCTGTCCATGGTTCGTGTCCTTGCGGGCGCCTAGCGACGGGATCGTGGTCGGCCCATGGCGACAACATACTCCCGCCAGGCACCGAAGGGCAAGGGGTCAGCGCGCCTTGCGCCCGCGCGCCGCGCCGGGCAGGTCCGCGGCCTGCACCAGGAAGAGCTTGTCCTCGCTGCTGGGGGTGTCGATCCAGGTGATGGGCAGGTCGGGAAACGCGGCATCCACGAGGTGGCGGTTGTGGCCGACCTCGACCGCCAGCAGGCCGCCCGGCTTGAGGTGGCGCGCGGCTTCGGCGATGATCCGGCGCACCACGTCGAGGCCGTCCGCGCCCGCACCGAGCGCAAGGACCGGCTCGTGGCGGTACTCGGGCGGCAGCGTCTCCATCGCCGCCGTCGTCACATAGGGAGGATTGGAGATGATCAGGTCGTAGCGCCGGCCCTTGAGGCCCGAGAAGACGTCGGACTCGACCAGCCGGACGCGTTCTTCCAGGCCGTAGTCGGCGACGTTGCGGCGTGCGACTTCGAGCGCCGGAGGCGAAATATCGACGGCGTCGATCCGGGCGTAGGGGAAGGCGTGGGCCATCAGGATGGCGAGACAGCCGGAGCCGGTGCACAGGTCGAGCGCATCCTCGACGTCATGGGGATCGTCGACCCACGGGGCGAAGCCCTCGGCCAGCAGCTCGGCGAAGTAGGAGCGCGGCACGATCACGCGCTCGTCGACGTAGAAGCGGAAGTCGCCGAGCCAGGCTTCATGCGTCAGGTAGGCGGCCGGCACGCGCTTGGCGATGCGCTGCTGCAGCAGGTTCAGGATGGCCAGGCGTTCGGCGTGCGCCAGGCGCGCGTCGAGGAAGGGTTCGAGGCGATCGGGCGGCAGGTGCAGCGCGTGCAGGATCAGCCACGCTGCTTCGTCATAGGCGTTCTCGGTGCCGTGGCCGAAGAACAGCCGCGCCTCGTTGAAGCGGCTGACGCCCCAGCGCAGCCAGTCGCGCACGGTCAGCAGTTCGGCGAGGATGGAATCGACGCTCATGCGAGCAGGCGCCGCAGCACGCCCTGGTAGATGTCGGTGAGCGGTTCGAGGTCGGCGACGGCCACGCATTCGTCGATCTTGTGGATGGTGCGGTTGAGCGGGCCGAATTCGACGACCTCGGGGCAGATGTCGGCGATGTAGCGTCCGTCCGACGTGCCGCCCGAGGTGGAGAGTTCCGGCGTGCGGCCGGCGGCTTCCTCGATCGCCCCGACCAGGACGTCGACGAGCTTTCCGCGCGGCGTCAGGAAGGGCTTGCCGCCGAGCACCCATTCGATGTCGTACTCGAGGCCGTGGCGGTCGAGGATCTGATGTACGCGGGTCTGCAGTCCGTCGGCCGTGCTCGCCGTCGCGAAGCGGAAGTTGAACATCACTTCCATCTCGCCCGGGACCACGTTGCCGGCGCCGGTGCCGGCGTGGATGTTCGATATCTGGAAACTCGTCGGCGGGAAATATTCGTTGCCCTCGTCCCACCGCGTGGCCGCCAGTTCCGCCAGCGCCGGCGCGGCCTGGTGCACCGGATTGCGGACGCGCTCGGGATAGGCGACATGCCCCTGGATGCCCTTGACCACCAGCTTCGCCGAGAGGGAGCCGCGGCGGCCGTTCTTGATCATGTCGCCGAAGGCTTCGAACGAGGTCGGCTCGCCGACGATGCAGCAGTCGATGGTCTCGTCGCGCGCCTTGAGCGCTTCGACCACGCGCACGGTGCCGTCGACCGCATCGCCTTCCTCGTCGGAAGTCAGCAGCAGGGCTATGGAGCCCTTGTGCTCGGGTGTCGCGGCGACGAAGCGCTCGATCGCAACCACGAAGGCGGCCAGCGAGGATTTCATGTCGGCGGCGCCGCGGCCGTAAAGCTGTCCGTCGCGAATCTGCGGCAAAAAGGGGTCCGACCCCCATTTTTCCAGCGGACCGGGCGGCACGACGTCGGTGTGGCCGGCGAAGCAGAAGAGAGGGCGCGCGGTGCCGCGTCGCGCCCAGAGGTTCTGTACGCCGCCGACGTCGATGCGCTCGCACTGGAAACCCAGCGGCGCAAGGCGCGCGGCCAGGAGATCCAGGCAGCCGGCATCCTCCGGCGTGATGGACGGGCGCGCGATGAGTTCGCGCGCGAGTTCGAGGGTCGCCGACATCAAAGCTTGAGGGTGAATTCGGAGAAGCTGGCGCCGCCCGCGGGCGCCGCGCCGCCGGAGGCGGGGGCCGCTGCGGCCTCGGGCGCCGCAGCCTTCTCCTCTTCGTTGGCCGTCGGCGCGGCGGCCTCGGAGTTGTTGATCAGCCAGTGCAGGTTGTTGGCGGAGTCGGCGTTGGACAGAGCCTCCTCCAGCGTGATCACCTTGTCGCGGTAGAGCTTGAACAGCGCCTGCTCGAAGGTCTGCGAGCCCGGCGACATGCTCTTCTCCATGGCTTCCTTGATGCCGTCCATGTCGCCTTTTTCGATCAGCTCGGCGATGTGGCGCGAGTTGAGCATCACCTCGACCGCGGGCGTGCGGGCGCCGTCCGGTTTCTTCACCAGACGCTGGGAGATGGTGCACTTCATGGTCACCGAGAGGTCGGCCAGCAGGGCCGGGCGGTTCTCCAGCGGGTAGAAGCTGATGATGCGCGACAGCGCGTGGTAGCTGTTGTTGGCGTGCAGCGTGGCGAGGCACAGGTGGCCGGACTGCGCGTAGGCGATCGCCTGCGACATGGTCTCCTTGTCGCGGATCTCGCCGATGAAGATGCAGTCGGGCGCCTGGCGCAGCGCGTTCTTCAGCGCCGCCTGGAAGGTGCGCGTGTCCGCGCCGACCTCGCGCTGGTTGACGATGGCCTTCTTGTTCTTGAAGATGAACTCGATCGGGTCCTCGAGCGTCAGGATGTGGCCGGTCTTGCGCTCGTTGCGGTAGTCGAGCATCGCGGTCAGCGTGGTCGACTTGCCCGAGCCGGTGGCGCCGACCATCAGGATCAGGCCGCGCTTCTCCATGATGATGTCGGCCAGCACGTCGGGGACGTTGAGCGATTCGAGCTTGGGGATCTCCGCCGGGATGTAGCGGACCACCAGCGCCGGCGTGCCCTTCTGGCGGAACACCGAGAGGCGGTAGTTGCCGACGCCCTGCAGCGCATAGCCGGTGTTCAGTTCGAGGGTCTCCTCGAACTCGCGGTACTGCGCGTCGGTGAGGATCTCGTGCAGCAGGCCGGTGATGGTCTGCGCGTCCATCACCTGCTGGTTGACCGGCAGCGCGACGCCGTTGATCTTGATGTTGATCGGGGAGCCGACGGACACGAAGATGTCGGAAGCCTTCTTCTCGGCCATCAACTGGAACAGGCGGTCCATCGCTCCCATGGCGGCGTTCTCCGTAGATTGCTTCGACTTAGTCGCGCAGCAGGTCGTTGATGGCCGTCTTGGCGCGCGTCTTGGCGTCGACGCGCTTGACGATGACGGCGCAGTAGAGGCTGTACTTGCCGTCGGCCGACGGCAGGTTGCCGGCGACGACGACCGAGCCCGAGGGGATGCGGCCGTAGGTGATCTCGCCGGTGGAGCGGTCGTAGATCTTGGTGCTCTGCGAGAGATACACGCCCATCGAGATGACCGAGTTCTCCTCGACGATCACGCCCTCGACGATCTCGGAGCGTGCGCCGATGAAACAGTTGTCCTCGATGATGGTCGGGTTGGCCTGGAGCGGTTCCAGCACGCCGCCGAGGCCGACGCCGCCGGACAGGTGCACGTTCTTGCCGACCTGGGCGCAGGAGCCGACGGTGGCCCAGGTGTCCACCATGGTGCCCTCGTCGACGTAGGCGCCGATGTTCACGTAGCTCGGCATCATGATGACGTTCTTGCCGATGAAGCAGCCGCGGCGGGCCACGGCCGGCGGCACGATGCGGAAGCCGCCCTTCTGGAAGGTGTGCGTGTCGTAGTTGGCGAACTTGGTGGAGACCTTGTCGAAGTAGCGCATCGGGCCGCCGTCCATCATGCGGTTGTCCTCGAGGCGGAACGACAGCAGCACGGCC
>DASVZD010000384.1:0-2204 GCA_036391815.1 Rhodocyclaceae bacterium | reverse complement strand
TCGGCATGATGGGCTTCGCCTACCTGTTCGCCGTGCTGCGCAGCGCCGACTACATGAACGAGACCATGAGCGAAACCATCGCGCTGGAACTCGAGAAGGCCGAGCTGGTGAAGCGCCTCGAGCGGGCGCTCGACCAGGCGGAGGCCGCGAACCGCGCCAAGAGCGCCTTCATCGCCAACATGAGCCACGAGATCCGCACGCCGATGAATGGCCTGCTCGGCATGGCCGAGCTGCTCGCCATGACGCCGCTCAGCGAGGAGCAGCGCGAATACATCGGAACGCTGCGCGTCTCGGGCGATCACCTGCTGAACGTGGTGAACGAAATACTGGACTTCTCGATGATCGAGGCCGGCATGCTGAAGATCGATGACGTGCCGTTCGACATCGACGAGTTGCTGCGCCGCTCGCTGGCGCCCCTCCAGGCCCAGGCGGCCGCGAAGGGCCTGGATTTCCCGGCGCCGCAACTGCCCGAACTCCCGTTCGCGGTCAGCGGAGATCCGGTGCGGCTCAGGCAGGCGCTGGTCAATCTGGTCGACAACGCGATCAAGTTCACCGAGCATGGCAGCATCCGCGTCGGGGTGGCCGTCGACGCGGCGGCGGCCGACCACGTGGTGCTGCGCTTCGACGTGATCGACAGCGGCATCGGCATCGAACGCGACCAGCGCGAGGAAATCTTCGAGGCGTTCACCCAGGCCGACGTCTCGATCACGCGCAGGTACAGCGGCACCGGGCTGGGACTGGCGATCTGCCGCCAGCTGGTTCGGCTGATGGGCGGACGCGTGTGGCTGGAAAGCGAGCCCGGCCGCGGCAGCACCTTCCATTTCACCGTGCGCCTGGCGAAGGCGCCGGATTGAAGGGCGCGCGCACCTGCCGACGGGTCATCGAAGTCTAGGCGCCGCCGCTGCTGGCGTGAGCGCGCAGGCGCGCTCGTCGTCGGCGAGCGGCTCGATCCAGCCGAACTGCTTCTCCAGCACTTCCAGCGTCGCCTCGGAGGCGTCGCCGCGCCGGGCGCCGAGGCGCCGCCGCAGCTCCTCGACCGGCGCCTCGCAGGCGAGGATGGCGAAGGGCACGTCGTTGTTGGCGGCGAGCCGCCGGAAGGCGTCGCGCTCGGCGCGCCTGAGGAAGGCGGCATCGACGATCACCGACCAGCCCTCGTGCAGCGCGAGCTGCGCCAGTTCCTCCAGCCGCCGGTAGGTGGCTTCGTGGGCCGCCGGCGTGTAGATGCCGCCGTCGAGCGGCGAGCCGCTGTGCTCGTGCGCGGCCAAGCCGAACAGGCGCTTGCGCTCGACGTCCGAGCGCAGGCGCAGCGTGTTGCCGCGCGGGTCGGCGAGCAGCATCGCCTGCGCGGCGTGCGACTTGCCGGAACCGGAGACGCCGTGGGTGACGGTCAGCGTCGGCGACTGCGGCTGGCAGATGCGCTGCGCGAGGTCGAGGTAGAGCCGCGCGGTGTCGCGGTCCGCGTCCGCGGCGGCGGCGCCGTCCTCCTGTCCGGCGCGGATGGCCGCCACCTTGGCGCGCACCAGCGCGCGGTAGGCCATGTAGAAGCGCAGCACGCGCAGGGCGTCGAAGTCGCCGCCCTGCGCCAGCCACTCGTTGAGCAGCCAGCCGGCGAGGTCCGGCTTGCCGTGGTCGAGCAGGTCCACCAGCGTGAACGCCAGCTCGGAAGCGACGTCGATCCAGCGGAAGTCGTCGTTGAACTCGATGCAGTCGAAGGGCACGACGCGCCCGCCGTGCAGGATCAGGTTGCCCAGGTGCAGGTCGCCATGGCATTCGCGCACGCGGCCCTGCTCCTTGCGCGCCGACATGGCGGCGCGGCAGTGCTTGGCTTCGCGGCGCGTCCAGGCCTCCAGTTCCTCCAGGCGCGCACGCTCGTCGGGCAGCAGGGCGTAGAGCTGGACGAAGTTGGCGAAGGCGGGTGCGGCGGCCGTCTCCGGCGTGCCGAAGCGCGCGTCGGCCGGGGCGACGGCGGCACGCGCATGGAAGTCGACGATCTCCGCCGCGAGCAGGCTCATGTGCTCGACGGTGAGCTCGTCGCGCGCGGCGATGTGGTCGAGCCGGGACGCCTCGTCGAAGCGCAGCATCTCGACCGCGTATTCGACGACCTCGCCGCGGCCGCCGCAGCGCGGCGCCTGCGCCGTGCCGGTGAGCGGGATCACGTCCAGGTACAGCTCGGGGGCGAAGCGGCGGTTGTAGACCAGTTCCGC
>DASVZD010000383.1:0-8008 GCA_036391815.1 Rhodocyclaceae bacterium | reverse complement strand
CATGGAGCAGCGCATGGACGAGCTGCAGCGCATGGGCCAGGCGCTGCGGAAGAGCGAGGAGGAGTTCCGCCGCATCGTCGCCACCGCCAGCGAGGGCATCGGCGTGATCGGGCCCGACGACCGCCTCACCTTCGGCAACGCGCGGCTCGGCGAGATGCTCGGCTATCCGGTCGAGGCGATGCTCGGCCGGCCGCTGAGCGACTTCGTGTTCGAGCAGGACCTGGCCGAGCACCGCGAGAAGCTGGCCAACCGCTCGCGCGGCGTGGCCGAGAACTACGAGCAGCGCTTCCGGCGCAGCGACGGCCAGGCCGTGTGGGTGCACATATCGGCGACGCCGATCATCGAGGCGGGGCAATACGCGGGTTCCTTCGGCATGCTCACCGACATCACCGCGCGCAAGCAGGCCGAGGACGGCATCCGCCGCTTCAACCAGGAGCTCGAGCAGCGCGTCGCCCAGCGTACCGCGCAGCTGGAGGCCGCCAACAAGGAGCTGGAGGCCTTCTCGTATTCGGTGTCCCACGATTTGCGCGCCCCGTTGCGCGCGATCGACGGCTACTCGCACATCCTGCTGGAGGACTACGAGGGCAAGCTGGACGACGAGGGCAAGCGGCTGCTGAAGTCGGTGCGCGACAGCACCGGGCGCATGGGCCAGCTGATCGACGACATCCTCGAGTTCTCGCGCACCGGCCGCACCCAGATGGCGGCCTGCGCGGTGGATGTCGCGGCGCTCGCGCGAGAGGTGTTCGAGGAGCTGGCGCCGCCCGGCGGCAAGGCGCGCTGCGAGATCGGCGCGCTGCCGCGCGCCATGGGCGACCGCGCCATGCTGCGCCAGGTGCTGGTCAACCTGATCGCCAACGCGCTGAAGTTCAGCCGTTCCCGCGAAGCTCCGCTGATCGAGGTGGGCGGCGACGGCGAGGGCCGCGAAGCCCGCTACTGGGTGAAGGACAACGGCGTCGGCTTCGACCCCGCCCACGCCGACAAGCTGTTCGGCGTGTTCCAGCGCCTCCATCGGCCCTCGGAGTTCGAGGGCACCGGCATCGGCCTGGCCATCGTCAAGCGCATCGTCGGCCGCCACGGCGGCCGCGTCTGGGCCGAAGGCAAGCCCGGCGAAGGCGCCACCATCGGCTTCACGCTGCCGCGCGCCTGACTGCGGCCCTCGGCCGAACTCTCGTCTGAGCCGATAAGCCCGGGCGGCGGAACCAACGCGGGGACCGCATGCCTGACCGCTCATGCCGTGCCGCGCGCACGGCCCTCGCGCCATGCCCGTCCACTCCATCAGGTTCCGCAGCCGCCCAGGTCCTCCTCGCGTCGCCGCGTGGGCGCTGGGCCTGCTCGCCGCGCTGGCGGCCCTGGTGCTGCTGGCGGCGGCCGGCCTGGCGGTGTTCGGCGGCAACTGGCTGCGCGGGCCGGTCGAGCGCATGGCGCAGGAGAAGACCGGACGCGCGCTGCGGATCGACGGCGACGTGCGCATCCGTTTCGGCTGGCCGCTGCTGCACGTGCAGGCGGGGCGGATCGCCTTCGCCAACGCCGACTGGGCGAAGCCGCCGGACATGTTCACCGCCGACGAGGCGGATCTCGACGTGCGCTGGCCGGCGCTGCTGCTCGGCCACGTCGTGATCGACGAGCTGCGGCTGAAGCAGGCCGCGGTCGCCCTGGAAAAGGACGCGCAGGGCCGCAAGAACTGGGAGCTGCCGGGCGGGCCGAGCCAGGTGGAGATCCGGCGCCTGGGGCTGGAGGACAGCCGCGTCGACTACCAGGAACCGGCCCGCCATACCTCGGTGCGCGCCAGCATCGCCGCCGCGGCGGGCGGCCTCGCGCTCCGCGCCACCGGCAGCTTCGACGGCCAACCGCTGCAGGCAACCGCCAGCGGCGGACCGCTGCTGGCGCTGCGCGACGAAAGCCGGCCTTACCCGCTCAAGGCCGACCTGCGCGTCGGGCCCACCCATCTCGCGGTCGAGGGCAGCGTCACCGGGCTGCAGGATTTGGCGGCGGCGGACCTGAAGGCGGAGGCGGACGGCGACAGCTTCGAGCAGCTGTTCCCGCTGCTCGGCGTGGCGCTGCCGGACACCAAGCCGTATCGCACCTCGGGCCGCGTGGTGCGCGAGGGCAAGACATGGCGCTACGAGAAGTTCGCCATGCACGTGGGCAACAGCGACGTTTCCGGCAGCCTGCGCATCGACACCTCGGGCAGCCGTCCGCTGCTCACCGGCGACGCGGTGTTCGGCACGCTCGACGTCGCCGATCTCGGCGCCACCATCGGCACGCACCGCACCGGCAACGGCGTGCTGCCGGATTCGCGCTTCAACGCCAAACGCTGGCGCAGCGTCGACGCCGACCTGCGCCTCTCGGCGCGCGAAATCCAGCGGCCGCACGGCGTGCCGCTCGAGCGCTTCGCCACCCACCTGGTGCTGCGCGACGCAGTGCTCACGCTCGACCCGCTCGAGTTCGGCATCGCCGGCGGCAAGCTCTCCGGCACGGTGAGGCTCGACGGCCGCCAGGAGCCGATTCGCAGCAGCGCCAGGCTGAAGATCGCCAACATCGCCGTCGACCGGCTGGTGCCCGGCTTCGACACCTCGAAGATCGACACCGGGCGCATCGACGGCGCGGTGGACCTCGCCGGCAAGGGCGACTCGGTGGCGCAGATGCTCGGCGACGCCGACGGCACGGTGGCGATGCTGGTCAACGGCGGCCACGTCAGCCGCCTGCTGATGGAAGAGATCGGCCTGCACATCCCGCGCATCGTCGCGCTCAAGGCCGGCGGCGACCAGCGCATCGGCATCCGCTGCGCGGCGGCGGACTTCAAGGTCAGCGACGGCGTCATGCACACGCGCACCGGCGTGTTCGACACCACCGTGACGCGCGTCGATGCCGGCGGCGACATCGACCTCAAGGACCAGACGCTCGACCTCACGCTCAATCCCAATACCAAGGAGCCGTCGCTGGTGTCGCTGCACACGCCGATCCACATCCGCGGCAGCTTCTCCAAGCCCGAGGTCAAGCTCGAGAAGGGGCCGATCGCCGCAAAGGCCGCGGGCGCGGCGGCGCTGGCGGTCGCCAATCCGCTGCTGGCGCTGATCCCGCTGCTGGAAACCGGCCCGGGACGCGACAGCGACTGCGGCCGCCTGCTGACGGCCTCCCCCGCCGCGGCGGACGCGCAGAAGCAGGGCGTGAAGACGCCGCCGCCGCACCGATAAGGCCGGTGCCCGGCCGGCCCGTTCGCGCTCCGGACCCCGTCACCAGGCCTGCCGAGCCTCCTCGTAAGTGGCGTGGCCGATCTCGCAGAACCCCTTGTTCGGCGCGCCGCGCGCATCGAGGTCGGCGCCGTGCCGCACCGGCTGGTTGATCCAGTGGCCGGCCATCCAGCCGTTGCAGAAGCGCATGATCAGGTCGACGTCGGCATCGTCGATGACGGCGATGTCGAGCGACGCCAGGCGCTTGAACTCCCTGGCCGAGAACCCCGTCGGCAGCTTCCATTCGCCGTCGCCCGGCTGCGGGCGCACCACCGGATTGAGGCGCACCAGCGGCGTCGCCAGCTTGCCGATCTGCGCGGGGTCGAGCGGCACCTTGCCGCCGAGCATCAGGTGGGCGACGAAGGTATCGGTGTCCGGCGGATCGGCGACGATCGACGAGCCGATCTTCTTGATGCCCACCGCCAGCCCGGTGCCCGCCTTCTGCTGCAGCAGCCCCGGCGAGGACGCGCGTCCCGAGCACGGCAGGAAGTTGCTGGCGGTGCCGATCGACAGCACGCCGATCTCCTCCGGCTTCACGCCGGCGGCGATCGCCTCGGCCACCGCCACCATCACCGGATTGTTGAGCCCGGTGCAGGCGCCGTCCCAGTAGCGCTTGCGGCCGAAGTCGGCCGGCTTGTCGAAGAACTCGACCGGCGCGGTCGACGAGGCATGCGCGGCGTGCACCGCCGACATGGTCGCCGCGTCCTTCGGGAAGTTCGCCGCCGCGCTGTCGGCGTTGGAGCGGAAGAACACCGCGCGGTCGCGGTCGTAGTCGTAGGCGGTGATGAGGAACTGCACCGGCCGGTCCTTGCGGTTGCGGATGTCGAGCTGGCCGAGCGCCTTGGCGGCATCGCGCGGGAAGCAGCGCGTCAGGCACTCGAGCTTGCCGGCGGTGGCGAACTG
The DNA here is from genome assembly GCA_036391815.1 of Rhodocyclaceae bacterium. Classification (GTDB taxonomy): domain Bacteria; phylum Pseudomonadota; class Gammaproteobacteria; order Burkholderiales; family Rhodocyclaceae; genus Nitricoxidireducens. The sequence continues at coordinate 3,875 of DASVZD010000383.1, read as the reverse complement.
CGGACCGACGCCGACCAGCCGCAGCAGCTTGCGATACCAGGGCAGCGCGCAGAACAGGCTCTGACGCGTCGAGCGCGTGGTGAACAGGGCCAGGATCTCCTCCGGCCGCATGTCGTCGATCAGCCCGGCCATCACCACGCTGCCGCCCGAGGTGCCGGCGACGACGTCGAAGTCCTCGAGTATCCGGTGGCCGCTGCGCCCCGGATAGAGGTCCATCAGCGCCCGCGCCTGCAGCAGCGCCCACGTCCCGCCGCCGTCGAGCGACAGGATCCTGAAATTCTTGTTGTCCCGGATGCCCATGTTCCTCCCCGCGCCGCCACATGACGGCCGGGTGGGATTATAGGCAGAGTAAGGCCGTCGCCCCGCAATGCCGGGCGAGCGGCGGCGGGCGTGCCGGGCGCTACTTCACGCCCGCGGTATTGAGGGCCTTGCCGAACTTCTTGTCGGTCTGCATGATGTGCTTGGAAAGCCAGTCGCGCAGGAAATTCATGAGTTCGGTGGAGATCATCGCATTGCCGCCGTCGAACTTCGTCTTGAAGGCGCTGACGTCCTGGATCAGCTTCTTGTGCTCGGCCATGTGCGCCGCCGACTCGGCATACTTGTGCTGGCCCATCAGGCGCTCTTCCGTGCCGAAGTGATAGACGGTGTACTTGACCAGTTCGCCCAGCACGCTGCCCAGCGCTTCCTTGCCCTGGCCGGCATGCATGGCGTCGTTCAGCTTGTTGACCAGGTCGATGAGCTTCTTGTGCTGATCGTCGATCTCCTGCACTCCGGTGCTCAGCATGGGCGACCACGAAATTAACGCCATTTCACTGCCTCCTTCTTCCCAAGTGGTGCTGCAAAACGGCGTCGAACGGATATCGCCAGGCGCCGGGTGACAACCATTACGCCGCCGCGGCGCCGCCCCTCACGGTCTGCATCAGCTGCGAGGCCGCCTCGTTGAGGATCACCGAAGTCTGAACGGCGCGATCGGCGACCGCGTCGGTCTGGCCCGCCATGTCGAGCACCGCGGCGACGTCGCCGACCACCGACATGGCCAGTTGCGCCTGCTCGTTCGACTGGACCACCAGCTGCGAGATGCGGTCCAGCGTCGTCTCCGTCTCGCCGCGGATCGACCGCAGCGACTCGGCCGCGCCGCTTGCCTTCTCCATGCCGAGCGCGATCATCGGCATGGTCTCCTCGATCACGGTCACCGCATCGCGCGTCTGGTCCTGCATCAGCTGGATGGTGGCGGCGATCTCCTTGGTCGCGACCTCCGTGCGTTCCGAAAGCGCGCGCACCTCGTCGGCGACCACGGCGAAGCCGCGCCCCGAGTCGCCCGCGCGCGCCGCCTCGATGGCGGCGTTGAGCGCCAGCAGGTTGGTCTGGCTGGCGATGTCCTTGATCACCACGGCGACCTTGCCGATGTCCTCGGCGTGGCTGAGCAGCCGGTGGATCTGCCCGGAGGCGCGCGTCATCGCCGCGGAAATGCTCTGCATCTCGCGGACGGCATCGCCCACCACCGACTCGCCGTCCGCCGTCAGGGTCGCCGCCTGGCGGGAATGGAGCTCGGTGTCCTTCACCAGCTCCGACACGTTGGCGATGCGCTGCGACATGTCGGTCATCATTTCCTTGGCGTTGCTGACCGACGCCGCCTGCATCTGGGAATTGAACAGGATCTCGTTGGCGGACGCGGACAGCTGCTCGACGCCGGAGTTGACGTGTTCGGCAGCGGCGGCCGCCGCCTGGGAGAGGCTGTCGAGCCGCCTGGCGACGTCCGCGAGCGATGCTGCCAGGCACCCCGGCTGGCTATGCTCGAGCTCGCCGGGAATCTCGCAGCGGCCGGTCCCCAGGGCGTCGGCGAAGGCCTTGACCTCGCCCAGCTCGCCGCCGAGCAGCCGCGCCATGCGTGGACGCAGCCAGAGCATCGCCAGTGCGCCGACGGCGGCCGCCAGCGCGAAGGCTGTCGCCGTTTCGGCAATGCCCGGCGAGCGGTCGAAGAGGGCTTGGCACACCAGGACCGAACCGCCGGCCAGGCCGGCGACGGCGAACAACGGTGCGGCCAGTCTCCCGCCCATCCCGGCCATTTCAGCCCTCCGTTCGGTCCAAGATCTCTCTTGCGAGCACGAACAGATCCTAGTCCTTTTGTTATAGGGTCACAACGAGAAAAGCCTGACTGGAAGCTGTCGTTCGCGGGTCAGACGCGGTCCAGACGCACCGCGTTGAGTTCTTCCTCGAGGTCGCTGCTGATCTCGCCGAGCTCGGTCTCGTCGAAGCCCAGGTAATTGAGCGCGGCGGCGCCGTTGGCCATCCATTCCGCCTCGTCGGGCACATCGAGGAAGCGCGCGATGATGTGGTCGGCCAGCAGGCTGATGGCGGCCAGTCCGCGCACCTCCTCCGGCATGCCGGAGCCCGCGTCGTCGAAGGTGTCGAAGCCGTGGTGCATGCGGATGGCATCGACGATCAGCGGCGGCAGCGACCAGTTGCGCGCCAGTATCGCGCCGACCGCGACGTGGTCCGTGCCGTGGCGCTCGTTCTCCACCTCGCACATCGGCTGCGCCGAACGGTTGGCCAGCGCCAGCGTTTCCTTGTAGTCGGGAAAGCGCTGCATCAGTATCGGGATGCCGCAGTCGTGGAACAGGCCGAACGAATAGGCATCCTCGCGCGTGATGCCCGGCACGCGCCGCGCCAGGCGCGTCGACACCATCGCATGGTAGTTCGAGCGCTCCCAGAAGCGCTCCATGTTCACGCCCTTCGGCGAAAGCGCGCGCTGCAGCGCGAGGCCGTTGACGATGTGGACGATGTTCTTGATGCCCAGCACCGTGGCCGCCTGCTGCACGGTGGTCGCCTTCTGGCGCAGGGCGAAGAACGGCGAGTTCGCCGTCTTCATCATCGACGCGGCGAGGCTGAGGTCCCCGCTGATCAGGCGCACGATCTTGCGAAAGTCGATCTCGGGCCGGCGCGCCTCGTCCATCAGGGCGGCCACCACCGCCGGACAGGGCGGGATGGAGATGGTCCTGAGGATGTCGGATACGGAATCGGGGGCGATCTCGAGGCGATCGGCTGGCTTCGGCATGATGGTCCATCTCCGCAAAAGGGATCAGGACTGCCGGAAGGGAAACGCAAAGCCGGGGAATCGCCGCTTTCTTGGCAGCCCCGCTGTCGTCGAGCCGGTGCGGCTCCTTAGACCGGAAGCTTTGCGTCGCCGTCTTTCGACGGCTTTGCCCTGATCAAGCGCCTTCGATCCTACGCCGGCCGCCGCCGGGGCACAATCGGAAACTTCCCACGCGCGCCGGAATTCACCGCGTCGCCTCGCCGAACACCGCCAGCCAGTCGTCGACGAAGCGCCCGATGCCGAAGCGCCGCCGCGCCAGCCGGCGCGCTTCCTCGCCCATGCGCTGCGCCTCCTTCGGGTAGGCGAGCAGCTGGCGCATCGAGCGCGCCAGGCGATCGAGGTCGGTGTCGATGAAGCCCGACTCGCCGTCGCGGACGACGGCGGCGAGCTCGGTGGTGGCCAGCCCGACCACCGGCAGGCCGACGCTCATCGCCTCGATCAGCGACAGGCCGAGGCTGGTCCAGCGCACCGGATGGAAGTAGAAGCGGTAGCGCGCCAGGAACGCCGGCAGCTCGGGGTTGCGGATCTCGCCGAGGCCGCCGCTGGCGATCGATTCCATGCCCACCAGGTCGAGCGGCACTTCCTCGCGCATGCGCGCGAAGACGTCGGCGCCCAGGCGTCGGCCGCGCTTGGCGAGCTGGTTGACCACGGCGATGCCGCGCGACAGCCGGCCGTCGTAGCGGATGTTCTCGTCGACCAGCACGCCGTGCTCGACGACGCGCGTCGGCGTGCGCCCGCTGTCCCACATCAGGCGGTTGAAATGGGTGACGTGCACCAGCAG
>DASVZD010000382.1:0-1898 GCA_036391815.1 Rhodocyclaceae bacterium | reverse complement strand
GGGCTTGCCGGTTTCCATCATGTGGGCGATGCGCTGCTGCGTCTTCTCGTTCTTCAGCAGTTCGACGAACAGCCTGCGCTCCACTGTCAGCAGCCATTCCTCGTCCACCAGGCTGCCGCCCTCGACGTCGCCGCCGCACAGCGCGGTCGCGGCGGCCTTGGCCACCACGTAGTCATGCGCGGAAATCATGCCGCCTTCCTTCATGTTGACCAGCATCATCTCGAGCGTGGCGATGCCCGGCCGCCCGCAGACCGGAACGTTGCGCGCCGGCAGCGGCGGCTGGTAGCCGCTTTCCGCCAGCCCGCGCGCCGTCTTGAGGGCGACGTAAAGCAGTTCGTGCGGGTTGAAGACGACGATGTCCGCGTCGTCCGCAAAGCCGAGTTCGCGGGCATTGAGCGCGCTCTTCGAGACGTTCGCCATGGCGATGGTGGAGAACACCGGCTGGATGAAGTCGAACGGCTGGTTGTTGGCCGTCTGCTGCGCCTTCCTCGCCGCGCGCAGCGCGAATTCCTTGCTGCCGCCGCCGGCGGGGATCAGGCCGACGCCCGCCTCGACCAGCCCGACGTAGGACTCGAGCGCGAGGACGCGCCGCGCGCAGTGCATGGCGAACTCGCAGCCGCCTCCCAGCGCCATGCCGCTCACGGCGGCGACCGTCGGCACCTTGGAGAACTTGAGCGCCATCGCGGCGCGCTGGAAGTTGGCGACCGCCTGCTCGAGCACGTCGAACTGCCGTGCCCCGATCGCTTCCATCACCTGCTTGAGGTTGGCGCCGACGGCGAAGGGCGCCTCGTGCCAGATCACCAGGCCGTCGCACTCGCGCTCGGCAAACGCCACCGCCTCGCGCACGCCTGCCACGACTTCGCTGCCCAGCGTATGCATCTTCGAGGTGATCGAGAGGATGGCGATTCCGGCATCGACTTCCGGCAGCCGCCACAGGCGCACGCCTTCGTTCTGCCACAGCGTCTCGCCGGCCTTGTCGGGCGACGCTGCGGCTTCGCCCAGCACGCGCTCGGGGAAGAGCTGGCGCCTGTAGACGGGCAGCGCCGAACGGCCCTCCAGTTTCTTCTCCGCCGCGGAATACGAGCCGGCCGGCGCATGCACGCCGTCGACCTCGAACACCCACGCCGGCAGCGGCGCCTTCGTCATGCCCAGGCCGGCGTCGATATCGGCCTTCACGGCCGCCGCGATCTCCTTCCAGCCGGCCGCCTGCCAGGTTTCGAACGGTCCCTGCGACCAGCCGAAGCCCCAGCGCATGGCGAAGTCGACGTCGCGCGCGTTGCCGGCGATGTCGGCCAGGTGATAGGCGCAGTAGTGGAAGACGTCGCGGAAGATCGCCCACAGGAACTGCGCCTGCGGGTGCTGCGAGGCGCGCAGCGCGGCGAACTTCTCGGCGGGATTGCGGTTCTTGAGGATGGCGTCGACCTCCGGCGCCACCTCGGCTTTCGATGCGCGGTAGTCCTGCGCCTCCAGGTCGAGCACCTGGATTTCCTTGCCCTGCTTGCGGAATACGCCGCACTTGGTCTTCTGGCCAAGCGCACCCTTGTCGATCAGCGCCTTCAGCCAGGCCGGCGACTGGTAGAAGCCATGCCAGGGATCGCCGGGCAGGGTGTCCTGCATGGTCTTGATGACGTGCGCCATGGTGTCCAGGCCGACGACGTCGGCCGTGCGGTAGGTGGCGCTCTTCGGCCGGCCGATCTTCGGACCGGTCAGCGCGTCGACTTCGTCGACGCCCATGCCGAGGCGCTGCGTGTGATGCATGACCGCCAGCATCGAGAAGACGCCGACGCGGTTGGCGATGAAGTTGGGGGTGTCCTTGGTGCGCACGATGCCCTTGCCGAGCCTCGTCACCAGCCATGCTTCAAGATTGTCGAGCAGTTGCGGAGCGGTCTGCTTGGTGG
>DASVZD010000381.1:0-14174 GCA_036391815.1 Rhodocyclaceae bacterium | reverse complement strand
GGCCGGCGGCGCCTTGCCGACGAAGTCGACCTGCAGCCAGAGGCTGTCGTCCGGCTTCGCCATGTAGCCGCGCCCGCGCAGCGTCTGCATCGCCCACAGCAGCGGCGGCCGCTGCTCGGTCGCCTTCTGCCACCGCAGCGTGTACTCGAGGTCGAAGGCGGCGTGCGGCTTGGGCGGCGTGTCGGGGACCCAGTAGAGCGCGATGTTGTCGTTGGTCTCGTCGGGCGTCGGCAGCTGGACCAGCTCGACGCGGCCGCTGCCCCACGCGCCGTGCGGCTCGATCCAGGCGCCCGGCCGCAGGTCGTAGCGGGCGGCGAGGTCCTGGTAGCTGTCGAAGCGGCGATCGCGCTGCTGCAGCCCGAAGCCGCGCGGATCGACGGTGGCGAACGACGTCACCAGCAGGCGCTTGGGGTTGACCAGCGGCCGCCAGATCCACTCGCCGTTGCCGGCCGCGACCAGCAGGCCGTCGGAGTCGTGCGTCTGCGGCCGGTAGTCGTCGTGGTCGGCGTGCTGGTTGGAGCCGAAGTAGTACATGCTCGACAGCGGCGCCAGCCCGAGCTTGCCGACCTGGGCGCGCAGGTAGAGGCGGGCCTTCACGTCCATCGCGGTCTCCAGCCCCGGCTTCAGCACGAAGCGGTAGGCGCCCGCCGCCCGCGGCGAATCCAGCAGCGCATAGAGGGTCAGCTGCTTGTCGGCCGGCGCCGGCCGCTCGATCCAGAACTCGACGAAGCGCGGGAACTCCTCGCCGCTGGTGAGCCCCGTGTCGATCGCCAGCGCCCGCGCCGACAGCCCGTACAGCTGGCCCCGCCCGAGCGCGCGGAAATAGCTGGCGCCGAGGAAGGCCAGCACCTCGTCCTTGTACGTGGGGTGGTTTATCGCGAAGTGCACGCGGAAGCCGGCGAAGCCCAGCCCATGCCAGCTCTTCGGGTCCACCTTGTTGGCGCCGAAGTCGAAGTCGGCGGCGCGGTACCGGATCTCGCGCACGCCGGCGTCCGACACCTCGTTGATCTTGACCGGCTGGTCGAAGTACATGCCCTCGTGGAAGAACGCCAACTCGAAGGGCAGTCCCTGGCCGCGCCACCAGTCGCGCTCCGGCCGGTAGCGGATGTCCTTGTAGTCCTCGTACTTGAGCTGCTGCAGCTCCTTGGGCAGGTCGCCGCCGCGCCTCGCGTAGGGCGACTCGGAAAGCTTCTCGGCGCGCTGCGCCACGTCGCCGAAACCGAAGGCCCACACCGGCGGCGAAACCAGGCAGGCCGCGAGCAGGGCGAGGACGAGCGCACGCGCCATGCGGGCGGTCAGAACGGCGAGGACGAGCGCTCGATCTCGGTCAGGCGCAGGCCGAGCGCCTGTCCCTGGAGGATCGCGGCCGTCTCCACCTTGCCGCGCACCGCGATCGTGCTGTCGAGCGCCGGCATGGTGTCGCCCGCGGCGACCACCGTCATCTCGCCGCTGTCGTCGCGCAGCGTATAGAACCGCAGGCCGACCAGCGGCACCTTGTTCACGTTGACCACCTTGCCCCTGACGCGCACCTCGGCATTGTCGAAGCGCGCCGGGTTGGCGACGATGTCGCCGATCGGCGTGACGCCGATGCCGAGCGCCGAGCAGGCGGCGAGCGCGGCAAGCAGCAGGGCTGGCAGGAGGGAGCGCAACCGGTTCATGGGGACCTCGTCTCGTTCTCTGTGGGGAGAGGCATGGTACAGCGCTCATCGTCGGCGCCTCCGCCGCAGCATCAGCCAGGCCCCCAGCATGCCGCCGAGATGCGCGAAATGCGCGACGCCCTCCTGGGTGCCCGTCACGCCGAGGAACAGCTCCAGCGCGCCGTAGAGAATGACGAACACGCGCGCCGGCATGGGGATCGGCGGGAACAGCAGGAAGATGGTGCGGTGGGGGAAGTACATGCCGAACGCCAGCAGCAGGCCGAAGATGCCGCCCGACGCGCCGACGGTCGGATAGGGTCCGAAGTTGGCGAGCGCCGCGAACGCCAGCTGCGCCAGCGCCGCGGCGATGACGCCGGCCAGGTAGAGATTGAAATAGCGCCGCCCGCCGAACAGCCGCTCGATCTCGCCGCCGAACATGTACAGCGCGAACATGTTGAACAGCAGGTGCGTCAGGTTGGCATGCAGGAAGCTGTAGGTGACGATCTGCCACGGCTGGAAGGCCGGATGCCGCGAGCCGAGCGGCCACAGCGCGAACAGTTCGACCAGCGCGCCGCCGCTCCAGGCCTCGCCGAAGAACACGGCGACGTTGGCGAGGATCAGCAGCCGCGTGACCGGCGGGATACCGGGGAACATGCTCAGTGGGCCGGGCGGCCTTTCTGCTTCGGTGCGCGGCGCCGCTCGGGATAGAGCATGACGCGGGCGGCGACGTGGAACGGCACGCCCTCCTTCTCCATGGCCTCGGCGCCGGCCAACCAGCCCTTGAGCTGCGCCGTCTCCAGGCCGCGATTGACGGCGGCCTCCAGGTCCGCATCGCTGCGGGCGTCGAATTTCATGATGGCGGTCCCTCCAGCGCCACGCCCGCGGCCTGCCTCGACCCGCGCCCGGCACCTCGTCGTCTGACTCCGAGGGAAGATTGTGACGCCGCCCCGCCAGGTGTCCATGCGCCGGACGGCGTCCCGCGCCGGTCATGCGCGGACCACAAAGCGATGCGCCGCTCCGCCGCTACCGGGATCCGGGTAGCGCGAATAGTCCCTCTCCCGTATAGGCCCGCCCGCCCCGGCTTCGTATCATGCCTCCCCATCGCGTGCCGCCCCATCGGCCGCCGTCAGGCCGCCGGGCACGCCACAATAAAGAGGAGAGACAGAGATGCACGAGATCATCCACGTCGTGGACGCGGCGAAGCCGCCTTTTGCCGCGCCCGGACATGATCTGGAAGTGGAGGCCGTCGACGGCCGCGCGCTGCCGGCCGGCTATTACTTCGTGCTGTGGTCGACGCGCAAGGGTTCGCCGCGCAAGCGCGGCAAGCGCTACTTCGGGCCGTTCCGCACCGCCGGCGAGGCCCGCCTGCTGCTGATGAGCGCCTGGATGCTCGGGCTCGTCCATCATGCCGAGCCGCATACGGCCGTCGCGGTGTGCCGCTCCGTGGCGCGCGCGCCGGCGGCGGCAAACGACTGCTATTCCCCGCTGCGCATCGAGCGGCGCAGCGCCAGCCGGGCCGGCTGAAGCAGCGATCCGGCGTCGGGGAAACCCGATTCGCCGCGGCGAAGGCGATGACGTCGACCGCAGCAGGGCCAAAAATCGGGATAATTGCGGCCCGGTCGGCTTTCCTGCCCAGAACAAGCGATGATGCGGTTGCGACGACTCCTGTTTGCCCTCGCCTGCTGTGCGCCCGCCTGGGCATGGGCGCAGCCTCCCCACGCCGGGCACCTGGAGCGCATCGCCGCGAGCGGCACGCTGCGCGTCTGCATCTGGCCCGACTACTACAGCATCACCTACCGCAACCCGCGCACCCAGGAACTCGGCGGCATCGACATCGACCTGGCGCGCGACTTCGCGCAGGACCTGGGCGCCAGGCTCGAATTCGTCGATAGCTCGTTCGCCACGCTGGTCGCCGACGTCGGCGCCGACCGCTGCGACGTGGCGATGTTCGCCGTCGGCATCACGCCGGCGCGTTCGGAGAAGCTGCGCTTCACGCGGCCCTACCTGCAGAGCGACATCTACGCCATCACCACCAAGACCAACCGGCGCATCCGCGACTGGGACGACATCGACCAGCCGGGCGTCGTCGTCGCGGTGGCCAAGGGCACCTATCATGAGCCGATCATGCGCGAGAAGCTCAAGCACGCGACGCTCAGCGTGCTCGACACGCCGTTCGCGCGCGAGCGCGAGGTGGAATCCGGCCGCGCCGACGTCTTCATGACCGACTATCCGTACAGCCGCCGCATACTGCAGAACGCCGACTGGGCGCGCCTGGTCGCCCCCCACGGCGTCTTCCACCTGACGCCGTCCGCCTACGCCGTCGCGCCCGGCGACGAGCCCTGGCTGGCGCGCGTCGAGCAGTTCGTCGCCGACATCAAGCGCGACGGCCGCCTGCTGGCCGCGGCAAAGCGCCACCGGCTGGAGCAGATCGCGATCCTCGGCCAATGAAGCCGCGCGCGCCGCTCGCCCCCGCTCTCGGCGCCACCTTCGGCTTCCTCGTCTTCATGGCGGTGTTCGTCATCGGCGTCGGCCTGAGCACCGGCTACACCATCTACCGGCTGCGCCAGAAGGCGATCGACGAGCATTTCCAGATCGCCGACATGCACGCGCACGCGGTCGAGGACCACCTGACGCAAAGCTTCAACATCATCAGCCAGACCCTGGCCAACCTCGGCGACATCGACGACCGGCTGGCGGCGGCGCAGATCACCCGCCGCTTCGAGATCGCCCTGCTCACCTCCCCGGCGCTGCGCTCGATCTCCCTGCTCGACGCCCAGGGACGCATCTTCATCAGCTCCAACGCCGGGAACCTGGGCGCCCGCATCGATACGGCGGACTTCCTGCCGCCGCATGGCGAGAACACCGAGCTGCCACGCATCGGCCGGCCGTGGTCGGGCCGCGATTTCGGCGACGGGGCGCCGCCCGGCGAGGCGCCGCCGCCGCGCAGCCTCGGCTTCATTCCCGTGGTCAAGACGCTGCACGTCGGCCAGCGCGTGCTGACGCTGGCGACGGCGGTGAACCCCGACTACTTCGTCAACCACTACAGCGCGCAGCTGCATCCCGACGAGGGCTTCATCGACGTGCTCAGGTACGACGGCACCATGCTGCTGTCCACGGCCGAGCCGCCCGCCGGCGAGACGGAACACAAGGCGTTCATCCGCCAGATCTCGGACATCGAGTCCGGCAGCCTCGAGGAGACGCTGCCCGGCGCCGGCGAGGTGCTGACTTCCTTCCGCGCCTCGCGCACCTTCCCGCTGGTGGTGGTCGCCCACATGACGATGGACCACGCACTGGCGGAATGGACCGGCGAAAGCCGCCGGCTGCTCGCCGTGGCGACGCCCACGCTGCTCGCGGTGGTGGTGCTGACGACGCTGCTGTTCGTCCACCTGCGGCGCATCGAGGAACAGAAGGCCGAGGCGCGCCAGCGCGAGCACGACCGGCTGGCCGCCACGGTGTTCCGCAGCGTGGACAGCGGCGTCATGCTGGCCGACGCGCAGGACCGCGTCATCGCGGTGAATCCGGCGTTCACCCGCATCACCGGCTACGCGGAGGAGGAGATGGTGGGACGCCGCTGGCAGACGCTGGCGGCGCCCGACGAGGGGGCCGAGCTGTTCGCCGCCATGACCAGGGCGCTGGCCGCGGCCGACAGCTGGCACGGCGAAGTCTGGCACCGGCATCGCGGCGGCGAGCGCTACATCGCCTGGCAGTCCGTCAACCCGGTGCACGACGAGGACGGCCAGCTCGCCTATCGCGTGGTCGCCTTCTCCGACATCACCGACCGCAAGAAGGCCGAGGAGGCCCAGCTGCGTGCCGTCATCGAGGCGTCGCCGGAGGCGGTGCTGCTGGTCGAGGCGGACGGCCGCGTCAGCTACGCCAACCGGGTGTCCGAACGCATGTTCGGCTACACCCAGGAGGAGGCGCTCGGACTCGACGTGAATTCATTGGTGCCGGTGTCCTACCGGCTGCGGCACCAGGAGTACGTCGAAGCCTTCTCGCGCGAGCCGCAGGCGCGGCGCATGCGCAGCGGGCTCAAGCTGGTCGCCCTGCACCGCAGCGGCCGGGAGTTCCCGGTCGAGGTCTCGCTCAGCCCGATGAGCATGGGCAGCCGCTTCGTGGTGATCGCCGCCATCTCCGACATCACCCAGCGCATGCGCGACGAAGAGGCGCTGCGCGCCAGCGAGGAGCGCTGGAAGTTCGCGCTCGAAGGCGCCGGCGAGGGCGTGTGGGACTGGAACGTCGGCAGCGGCGAGACCTCGTTCTCGAAGCGCATCCTCGAGGTGTGGGGCTGCGCCGCCGACAGCGACGCCGTCCACCGGCTCGACCTGTGGACCGACCGCATCCACGAGGACGACAAGGCCGTCGTCGCGGCCGCGCTGCAGAACTGCCTGGCCGGACGCCGCCGCACCTTCGCGGTCGAGCACCGCGCCCGCCGCAACGACGGGCACTGGCACTGGGCGCTGGTGCATGGCATGGTGGTGAGCCGCGACGGCGCCGGCAATCCGCAGCGCATGATCGGCACCTACGCCGACATCACGGAACGCAAGACGGTCGAGCGGGAGCTGACCGCCGCCAAGGAAGCGGCCGAGGCGCTGCTGGAGCGCGCCAGCATGGCCGAGCGCCGCATCCTCGACATCAGCGAGCAGACGCGCGAGCGCATCGGCCAGGAACTGCACGACGACCTCGGCCAGCACCTGACCGGCGCCGCCTTCCTGTCGGAGATCCTGTTCCGCAAGCTGGAGGCCGCCACGCGTCCGGAGCAGGAGGACGCCGCCATGATCACCCGCCTGATCAACGAGGCGGTGGCGAAGACGCGCAACCTGGCGCAGGGCCTCTATCCGGTCGAGCTGAAGGAGGCCGGTCTATGTTCGATGCTGCAGCAGCTGGCCCGAAGCGTCGAGCGGACCTACGTGGTCGAGTGCGCGGTGGCGGCCGATCCCGACTTCGCTCTCGAGGATGGCGCCGTCGCCATCAACCTGTTCCGCATGGCGCAGGAGGCGATCAGCAACGCCGTCCGCCACGGCAAGGCCACGCGCATCGAGATCCGCATGGCGCGCACGGCGGCCGCGATGCTGCTGGAGATCGAGGACAACGGCTGCGGCATCGCCGAGGGCGCGCTCGACCGGGGCGGGCTCGGCATGCACACCATGCGCTACCGCGCCGCGCTGATCGGCGCGGAACTCACCATCGCCAACGGTACCGGCGGCGCGAAAGTTGTTATAGCATTCGCGCTGCCCTAGGAAACGACAATGCCCTTCAACGCGCAGCACAAGGCCAGGATCCTCGTGGTGGACGATCATCCGATCGTCCGGCAAGGCATCTCGCAGCTGATCGACCGCGAAGCCGACATGCAGGTCTGCGGCGAAGCCAGCAATGCCGAGGAGGCGCTCGCCGCCTGCCAGTCCCGCCAACCCGACCTGGCGATCGTCGACCTCTCGCTGACCGGCGTGTCGGGCCTCAAGCTGGTCAAGCAGCTGCGCGTGCGCTTTCCCTCCGTCGCCATCCTGATGATGTCCATGCACGACGAGAGCGTCTATGCCGAACGCTGCCTGCAGGCCGGCGCCAACGGCTACCTGATGAAGCAGGAGGCGACCTCCACCGTGCTCTCGGCGATCCGCGCCGTGCTGCGCGGCGAGTTGCACCTGAGCGATCGCATGCGCGGCATGCTGCTCCAGCAGCGCCTCACCGGGCAGGCCTCCAGCTCGCCGATCGCCGGCCTCACCGCCACCGAGTTCGAGGTGTTCAGCCAGATCGGCAAGGGACTCGGCATCGCCGAGATCGCCAAGCGGCTCAACCGCAGCGCCAGCACCATCGAGACCCACCGGGCGAACATCAAGCGCAAGCTCGACATCTCGACCAATTCCGAGCTGGTGCTCTACGCGCACAGCCGCCTCAACGACACCGACCTCGACCGCACGGGGTCCTGAGACGCCGGACTAGCGGTTTTCGCTAGGTCCTTTAAGGCTTTCGCCTATGGCGGACCGGTGCCGCCCCCGGTACCATCAACCATTCTCCTTGCGCGGTTGTTGAGAGGGATTCCGATCGTGAAACCCCTGCACCCCATGCTGCTGGTCGTCGGTGGCGCCGAGTCGCGCCGCACGGCCATCCAGAGCCTGCAGGACTGCGGCGCCTACGGCGAAGCGGACATCGTGGCCTGCGCCGGGCTGCGCGAAGCCCTGCCGCTGCTCGAAAGCCGCAACGACGTCGGCATGGTGCTGCTGCTGTGGGACGCGCCCGACACGCGCGGCCTGCCGGAAACCCTGCTGTCCCTGATCGAGACCGCCGAGAGCCGGGCGTGCCCGGTGGTGCTGCGCTGCCGGCATGCGCTGGCGCCGCAGCAGCGCGACGCCCTGTGGCGCCTCGGCCCGGCGGACCGCCTGTTCGCCCAGCCGATCGATTCCCCCGACCTGGCCGATTCGCTCGCCGCCATCGCGCGCGACCGTGCCCGCGTCGAGTCGCTGGCGGCGGTCACCGGCGCGGCCGCCCGGCTGGAGGGCGCGCGGACGCTGTGGGAACTCGCCGACCAGATCCTCGCGATGCTCCAACAGCAGGGCATCGGCAGCCCGGGCGGACTGTTCTGCCTGCTCGGCGGCTCCGCCCATCCGCGCCTGATGGCGGTGGCCGGCAGCGGCCGCTTCGGCGGCATCGGCTGCCTGCCGGTCGACGACATCGGCGACGCGCCGCTGCTGGCCGCGATACGCGAAGCCATGCTGGAGCGCAGGAGCCGCTTCGCCGAGGACGCCGCGGTGCTCTACATCCGCACCCCCGAGGCCGACGTCGCCTGCATCTACCTGGCGCTCGACGCGCCGCTGCTGCCCTGGCAGCAGCGCCTGGTGCGCCTGCTGTCGAACGGCTTCTCCATCGCCATCGGCAAGAACCAGGCGGCCAACCGGCTGCTGCGCACGCAGCACGCCACCATCTCGACCATGGCGGCGCTCGCCGAATACCGCGATGTGGACACCGGCGAGCACGTGGCGCGCGTGGCGCGGGCGGTCACCGAGATCGCGCAGGTCCTCGCCAACCAGGGCTACGTGCCCGATCCCGAGATGGTCGGGCAGATCGGCCTGGCGGCGATCCTCCACGACATCGGCAAGATCGCCATCCCGGAGGGCATCCTGCTGAAGCCGGCCGCCCTCAGCCTGGCCGAGCGCCAGACCATGGAGATGCACACGCTGCTCGGGCGCGACATCCTCGAGCGCGCCGCTGCCCGTTCCGACAACGCGGTGCTGCTGCGGCGCGCCGCCGAGATCGCCCTGTGCCACCACGAGAAGTTCGACGGCAGCGGCTATCCTTCCGGGCTCAAGGGCCACGCCATCCCGCTCGCCGCGCGCATCGTGGCGCTGGTCGACGTGTTCGACGCGCTGACCAGCGTGCGCCCGTACAAGGCCGCCTGGCCCTACGAGAAGGCCGTGGAGACCATCCGCGCCGGCTCGGGCCGCCACTTCGATCCGGCCGTCGTCGACGCCTTCCTGTGGCTCGAGGAACGGCGCAAGTCGGCCGACTTCTTCGTCTGGAACGACACCATGTCGGTCGGACAGGCGGAGATCGACGCCGACCACAAGCGCCTGATCGGCATCATCAACCGCCTCTGGGTCGCCGAGGACGGCGGCAATCGCCAGGTCATCGAGTTCGTGCTCGACGACCTCGTCCATTACACCGAATCGCACTTCAAGCGCGAAGAGCAGATGATGGACGACATCGAGTACCCGGACCTGGCGCGCCACCGCCGCATCCACCAGTCGATCTGCCGCCGCCTCGAGGAGATCCGCTGGGAATACTTCCAGGGCATCCGCGAGGAACTGCGCGGGGAGATCCTGGAGTTCCTCCGGAACTGGTTGAACGAACACATCCTCGTCGAGGACATGGGCTACCGGCCCTACCTCGGCCAGCCGGCTTCGGCCGGCAACGCCACGCCTTCTTCCACCATTGACCCGGAACCCGTCAAATGAAGAGGAACCTCCCCGTCACGGAGATCGAGCGCCCCTTTCCGCGCGGCAAGTACATCGTCTCGCGCACCGACCTCAAGGGCATCATCACCTACGCCAACGACACCTTCATCGAGGTCAGCGGCTTCACGCGCGACGAGCTGATCGGCAAGAACCACAACGTCGTCCGGCATCCCGACATGCCGGCGGCCGGCTTCCAGAACCTCTGGGACACGCTGAAGGAAGGCCGTCCGTGGGGCGGCATCGTCAAGAACCGCTGCAAGAACGGCGACTACTACTGGGTCAAGACCCTGGTGGTGCCGGTGCGCCAGCGCCACGAGACCACCGGCTACATGTCGGTGCGCACCGAGCCGACGCGCGAGGAAGTGGCCGCGGCGGCGGCCCTCTACCAGCAGCTGAACGCCAGCGGCGCCGCGCTGCCGATGCCGAAGCCGTGGCAGCGCGCCACCATCCGCGCCAAGCAGACCGCGCTGGTCGGCTGGATGATCCTCTCGCAGCTGGTCGGCGGCGCCGCCACCTGGTTCGGGCCGTCGCTCGGGCTTTCCGCCGAAGCGGTCAAGTGGACCATGACGATCTTCGGCACCTCCACCTTCTTCGCCGCCGTGGCCCTGCTGCTGCTGCAGAACCAGGTGCTGGCCATCATCCACCGCATCATCGGCCGGCTCGACAACATCGCGCAGGGCGACCTCACCGACCAGATTCCCCTGCACCGGCTCGACGAGCTCGGCAAGCTCAACGACGAGCTGGTGACCATGCAGACCCACCTCAAGGCGATGCTG
The DNA here is from genome assembly GCA_036391815.1 of Rhodocyclaceae bacterium. Taxonomy (GTDB): domain Bacteria; phylum Pseudomonadota; class Gammaproteobacteria; order Burkholderiales; family Rhodocyclaceae; genus Nitricoxidireducens. Next base: position 3,815 of record DASVZD010000381.1, on the reverse strand, counting down.
GCCGAGATCGCCGAGGCCGCCGACCGCGTGCACGCCAATGCGGCGGCGCTCGACAACGAAATGAGCGAGGCCCATGACGCCTCGACGGCCCAATCGACGGCCGCCGCCAACATCGCCGCCGCCGTCGAGGAACTGGTGGTCTCGGTGCAGGAGGTCGCTTCCAGCGCGCAGGACGCCGTGCACGGCGTCGAGGCCTCGCGCGAACTGCTCGACAGCGCCTCGGCGCGCATGTCGGAGAGCCGCGCCGCCTCCCAGAACGTGGTGACCACGGTGCAGGGCGCCAGCGAGACGATGACCGAACTGTTCAAGTCGATCTTCGCCATCGGCGAAGTCACCAAGGCGATCCAGGAGATCGCCGATCAGACCAACCTGCTGGCGCTCAACGCGGCGATCGAGGCGGCGCGCGCCGGCGAGCAGGGCCGCGGCTTCGCCGTGGTCGCCGACGAGGTGCGCAAGCTGGCCGAGAAGGCGAAGAAGCACTCCGACGAGATCTCGGCCACCGTCCAGCAGATCCAGTCCGGCACCCAGGCGGCGACCACCAAGATGGAGTCGGCCGGCGGCTTCGTCGCCGCCACCGAAGCGGCGATGGGCAATGCCCAGCAGGGCCTCGACGAAGTCGCGCAGCACGGCGAGGAAGTCATCGGCACGTCGCGCCGCATCGCGCAGAACACCCAGCAGCAATCGGCGACCGGCACCACCATCGCCGGGCAGGTGGAAGGCATCGTCAGCGGCATCGCCCAGACCTCGGCGGTGATCGAGACGGCCAGCCGCCAGGCCGACGAGATGAAGGCGACCGCCGCCGGCCTGCGCGAGCTGATCGGCTACTTCCGCTACATCGCGTAAGGTCAGGACGCCAGGCGGCGGCAATAGCAGTAGACGAACTGCTGCGTGCCGCCCGACGGCGTGCGGTGCGCCTCCTTCTCGTGGCGCAGCAGCTCGAACGGCGCGCCGAATTCGGCATGCAGCCCGTCGGCGCTGTAGCGCATCACCGGCAGGCCGCTGCACTGGAGCGGGCCATCCTCGGCGAAGGTCGACACGATGACGTGGCCGCCGGGCTTCACCGCGCGCAGCACGCTGCGCACGTAGGCGGCACGCTGCTCGGGCGACGTGAGGAAATGGAACACCGCGCGATCGTGCCAGAGGTCGTAGGCCTGCGCCGGCAATTCCATCTCGGTGATGTCGCCCACCAGCCAGTTCACCCGGGCCGCCGCCGCGCCCAGGCGCGCCTGCGCGGCCTCCAGCGCCTTGGCGGAAATATCGAGCACGGCTAGCGAACTGTAGCCCTGCGCCAGCAGGTCGTCGACCAGCGTCGAGGCGCCGCCGCCGACGTCGATGATGGCGGCCGACTTCGCCAGCCCGGTCGCCTCGATCAGCCGCAGCGACTGCGCGGCATGCTGCTGGAACCAGCTGACCCCGGTGGTCGGCTTGGTCGAATAGACGTTCTCCCAGTGGTCCTTGCGCTGCATGTCTCCTCCTCTCGGGCATGCCCGTGTCGTTTGGGAACGATCATAGCGCCTGTGTAGCTTTTGCTACAGATCGGCGCTGCTGCGGGGAATACCTTTGCGTCGTCACAACACGCAAAGGGAGATCCACCGTGAAAAGGCTCAAGTTCTTCATCGACACCCACGACAAGGACAAGGACACCTTCCCCGCCGGGCTGACGCCCGAGCAGTTCGAGGGCTTCTACGCCAAATACGAGGAGGCCTGCTACGCCGAGGGCGTAATTCCCCTGCGCGTGCATGTCGGCTATCAGGATGGCCGCGCCTTCTGCTTCAACATGGCGCCCGATGCGGAGGCCGTCAGGCGCGCCCACGAGCGCGTCGGCCTGCCGTTCGACGGCATCACCGAAGTCGCCACGGCGACGCCCGCGGACAGCTTCTTCCGCCGCGGCGGAGCATAAGCGCAAGGAGGCCCGCCATGAATTTCGGAATCCTCGACCTCCTGGGCATCGGCGCCATCGCGGTCCTGTTCGCCGGGATCGTGCTGATGCCGATGGTGCAGTTCGAACTCGGCCCGTCCGGCCGGCTGGCGGGCCGGGGGCGCTGGCTGCTGACCGTCGCGCTCGGCATGGGCGTGCTGGCGTTCCTGTTCAAGCTGAGCGTCATCGTCGCCGTCAGCGCGCTGCCGCAGGTGGTGATTGCGCCGCTGATCTCGGGCACCAATGCGCTGGTCTCCGCCGAGCCGGCGACCCCGCGCCTCGATCCCTTCGCCATCGTCTCCGTGCCGCCGCGCTACGTCTGGGAAGCGCTGCCGGAGCGCGCGCCGGCCCCCGCCGGGAATCCGATCACGCCGGAGAAGGTCGCGCTCGGCGAGCGGCTGTTCCATGACAAGGCGCTGTCGCGCGACCGCACGCTGGCCTGCGCCTCGTGCCACGACGTGGCGACCGGCGGCGTCGACCATCGCGCCACCTCGTTGGGCATCGACGGCCAGGTCGGCAGTCGCAATGCGCCGACCGTGTGGAACGCTGCGTTCCAGAACGTGCTGTTCTGGGACGGCCGCGCGCCCTCACTCGAGGAGCAGGCCAAGGGACCGCCGGTGAACTCGTCCGAGATGGGCATGCCCTCGCTGCAGGCCGTGGCGCGGCGCGTCGCCGCGGACACCTCCTACCGGCCCGACTTCGACCGCGCCTTCGGGGCAGGCAGCCCGATCGACATCGAGGCGATCGCCGCCGCCATCGCCACCTACGAGCGAACCCTGATCACGCCCGACTCGCCCTACGACCGCTTCGTGCGCGGCGACGCCAAGGCGATGAGCCCCGCCGCGCTGCGCGGCATGGCGCTGTTCGAGTCGCTCGGCTGCGTAGTCTGCCATTCCGGCCCGAACTTCAGCGGCGCCAGCCTGTTCGACACCGCCGCCCCGCTGCGCCTGTTCCCCGGCAACCCGAGCGCGTTCGACAGCCGCTACGGCTTCATCCGCGACGTCGGCCTCGCCGCCCCCGGCAGCAGCCGCGGCGTGTGGCGCGTGCCCTCGCTGCGCAACGTTGCGCTGACCGGCCCGTATTTCCACAACGGTTCGGTGAACGACCTGGCGGAGGCGGTGCGCGTCATGGCCAGCGCCCAACTGGGCCGGCTGATGCGCGAAGACCCGCGCTCGGGGCGCTTCGTGGTGTGGTCGGCGCCCGATCGGATGCTGAGTTCGATCGATCGCTCGGCGCTGACCGACCCGCAGGTCGACGATATCGTGGCATTCCTCAAGTCGCTCACGGGGGATCGATTGGCGCAGGCGGCACGGCGCTGATCGGGTGCGGCACTTAACCGCCAAGGGCGGCGGCCAAAATTGAGTTTCCACATGGAAGGCGAAATACCAACGGCCTGAGCCGATGAGGTCCGAAGTGGCCAAGAGCGGAAGTTCGCGGGACGAATGGTGGCTGGCGACTCTTCGGCCATAGACGTTGGCATCGGGTCAGTTGAGCGGCCGCTGTCGTGCCGATTGCCGACGTTGAGCCAGGAAGCTACGGCACGGCACTTCGTTTACCAGCGGATGAGTACTTCGTGCCCTTAGCGGACCTTCACTGATTCAGGGCGCCTACGACCGCTACCGGCCTAAAGCCGACGTGCCGCAGTTCGCTGGGACCGCGACCGTTTACAGAAATTTAATAAGCCGCGCCCACATTTTTTCAGAATCTTGAATTCTGCCTGCATACCATCCAAGGTGTCAGAGGACCCTGGATGGAGGCAGCAATGGATCTCGTCTATTTCGTAGGAATCGCCGTGTTCTTCGGCCTGATGGCCGCCATGGCCGTCGGCTGTGACCGACTGAAGAGCACGAAATGAGCGCCCTATACGTCGTCGGCGCCATTGTCGCCGTGGCGCTGC
>DASVZD010000380.1:0-7432 GCA_036391815.1 Rhodocyclaceae bacterium | reverse complement strand
GGCTCCTGCCGCGGCTCCCGCTGCCGCCGCTCCCGCCGCCGCAACTGCCGCGGCTCCCGCCGATGCCGCACCCGCCGCGGCGCCGCAGCCCAACAAGGGCGACACCGCCTGGATGCTGACCTCCACCGCGCTCGTGCTGCTGATGTCGGTGCCCGCGCTGGCGCTGTTCTACGGCGGCCTGGTGCGCACCAAGAACATGCTGTCGGTGCTGATGCAGGTGTTCGTGGTGTTCTCGCTGATCACCGTGCTGTGGTGCATCTACGGCTACAGCCTGGCCTTCACCGAGGGCAACGCGTTCATCGGCGGCTTCGACCGGCTGTTCCTCAAGGGCACTTTCGACGCGGCCACCGGCGCCTTCTCGCTCGGCGCCACCTTCAGCAAGGGCACGCCGATGTACGAACTGGTGTTCGTCGCCTTCCAGGCCACCTTCGCCGCCATCACGGTCTGCCTGATCCTCGGCGCCATCGTCGAGCGCATCAAGTTCTCCGCGCTGCTGATCTTCTCGGTGCTGTGGTTCACGCTGAGCTACCTGCCGGTCGCCCACATGGTCTGGTTCTGGATGGGTCCGGACGCCTACACGGATCCGAGCGTGGTCGACGCCATGAACGCCAAGGCCGGCCTGATCTGGCAGTGGGGCGCGCTCGACTTCGCGGGCGGCACGGTGGTGCATATCAACGCCGGCGTCGCAGGCCTGATCGGCGCCATCATGCTCGGCAAGCGCATCGGCTTCGGCAAGGAAGCCTTCACGCCGCACAGCCTGACGATGACCATGATCGGCGCCTCGCTGCTGTGGTTCGGCTGGTTCGGCTTCAACGCCGGTTCCGCGCTCGAAGCCAACGGCTCCGCCGCGCTGGCCTTCATGAACACCTTCCTGGCCACGGCCTGCGCGGTGCTCTCCTGGACCTTCGGCGAATGGGCGCTCAAAGGCAAGCCCTCGATGCTGGGTGCCGCTTCCGGCGCCGTCGCCGGCCTCGTGGCGATCACCCCGGCCGCCGGCAACGTCGGCATCCCGGGCGCCTTCGTCATCGGCCTCGCCGTCGGCCTGGTCTGCCTGTGGGGCGTCAATGGCCTGAAGAAGATGATCGGCGCCGACGATTCGCTCGACGTGTTCGGCGTGCATGCGCTGGGCGGCATCTTCGGTGCGCTGATGACGGGCATCTTCAACTCGCCCGACCTCGGCGGCCCCGGCTTCGTCACCGACTGGGTCACGGCCAAGACCGGCTTCTCCTCCATCGCCGAGCAGTTCATCGTGCAGGCCAAGGCGGTCGGCGTGACGGTGGTCTGGACCTCGATCTCCGCCTTCATCTCCTACAAGATCGCGGACCTGCTGGTCGGCCTGCGCGTGACGGAAGACGAGGAGCGCGAAGGCCTCGACATCACGTCCCACGGCGAATCGGCCTACCACTACTGATTCACCCCCGGCGCAAGCCGGGACTGAAGCTCCTCGAAGTAGTTGTCTTGCGGGCGTTCCTCGGAACGCCCGTTTTCTTTTTGGCCGCGCCGCGCGGCTCCGCTAGAATCCCGCCGGTCCATGACTTTCTCCTGGAATCCCGCCGACTGGGTCCTGCGGCTAGCCCGCCGCGCGCTCTACACCCTCGTCCGCACGCGCGTCTTCCCGGCCGACGCCCGGGAACTCGGGCTCGATCCCGCGCTGCCCGTCTGCTACGTGCTGCAGCATCGGCTGCTGAGCAACTACCTGGTACTGGCCGAGGAGACCCGGCGCGCGGGACTGCCCTCGCCGCGCTCCCCGCTCGCCATGGGCACGCTGCACGCCGACCGCTCGTTCCTGTTCCTGACGCGGCCGCAGCCGTTCGACGCCAGCGCACGCGAGCGCTATCGCCAGCCGGCGCTGCTGGCGGCGATGGCCGGCGCGGCGCTGGCGGACGCGCCGGCCGACATCCAGGTCGTCCCCGTGACGATCCTGTGGGGACGCGCGCCGGCCACGCAGAACTCCCTGCTCAAGGCGCTGTTCGCCGAGACATGGCGCCCGGCCAGCCACCTGCGCCAGCTGGTCGCCGTGCTGCTGCACGGCCGCGACACCCTGGTGCGCTTCGGCGCGCCGCTGCGCGTGCGCGAGGTGGTCGACGGCTGTCCCGACGAAGCCCACGCGGCGCGCAAGCTTTCGCGCCTGCTGCGCGTGCATTTCCGCCGCCAGCGCGAGATGGCGATCGGGCCGGACCTCTCCCACCGCAACACCCAGGCGGATGCCCTGCTGGGCGCCCCCGGCGTGCGCGCGGCGATCGAAGCCGAGGCGGCGGCCTCCGGCCTGCGCGAGGCGACCGCGCGGGCGCGCCGCTGCGCGATGGAGATCGCCTCCGACTACACCTACGGCGTCGTGCGCGCCTTCGACATCTTCCTCAACTGGCTGTGGAACCGGCTCTACGACGGCATCGAGGTCGACGGCTTCGAGCAGGTGGCCGACATCGCGCCGGGCAGCGGCATCGTCTACGTGCCTTGCCACCGCAGCCACATCGACTACCTGCTGCTGTCCTTCGTGGTGTTCCACCGCGGACTGATGATCCCGCACATCGCCGCCGGGGCGAACCTCGACCTGCCGCTGGTCGGCCCGCTGCTGCGCCGCGGCGGCGCCTTCTTCCTGCGGCGCAAGTTCAAGGGCGACGCGCTCTACGCCGCGGTGTTCGACGAATACCTGCACCGCATGCTGTCGCGCGGCTTCCCGATCGAGTACTTCGTCGAAGGCGGGCGCAGCCGCAGCGGCCGCACCCTGGCGCCGAAGACCGGCCTGCTCGGCATGACGGTGAGGAGCTTCGTGCGCAGCCACGAGCGTCCGCTCTACTTCGTGCCGGTCTATATCGGCTACGAGAAGCTGATCGAAGGCGAGAGCTTCGTGCGGGAACTGTCCGGCAAGCCCAAGCAGGGCGAGTCGCTGTGGGACATCGTGCGCGCCGCGCGCCAGCTGCGGCGCGACTTCGGCAAGGTGCACCTGAACTTCGGCCGCCCGCTCGAGCTCGGCGGATTCCTCGACGCCGTCTATCCGTCGTGGACCGGCGACATGCGCGAAGACCTGCTGCGCGCCGTGACCCGCGGCGTGGCGAAGGAGATCGTCGAGCGCATCAACGAGGCGGCCGCGGTCAACTCGGTCAACCTGGTGGCACTGGCGCTGCTGGCCTCGCCCAAGCACACGCTGGACGAGGCGTCGCTCCACCGCATGATCGGCCACTACCAGGCGCTGCTGGCGGGTGCCCGCTACGGCGAATCCACCCGGCCCTGCACGCGGCCCGCCGTCGATATCGTCGGCGACGCCGAGCATCTCGGCGCCGCCGAGCGCATTCCCCATCCGCTCGGCGACCTCTGGCGCGTGCCCGAAGCGCAAGCCGCCCTGCTGGCCTACTTCCGCAACAACGTGCTGCACCTGTTCGCCCTGCCGGCCCTGGTCGCCTGCCTGCTCGCGCACAACCCGCAGCTGCCGCGCCGCCGCATCGAAGCGGTCGTCAGCGGGCTCTACGGCCTGCTGCGGCCGGAGCTGTTCCTGCCCTGGTCCGCCGACGACCTGCCGAAGGTCCTCGATGCCATCCTCGACGTGCTGGCGACGCGCGGGCTGGTATCGGTGGTGGGCGGCGACATGCTGGCCGCTCCCGCGCCCGCCAGCGCGGAAGCCGCGGAGCTCCAGCTGCTCGGCGAGACCATGCGCCCGTCGCTGGAGCGCCAGTTCCTCACACTCTCGCTGCTGCAGCGGCACGGCAGCGGCCGGCTGACGCGGCAAGCGCTGGAGGAGGCCAGCCACCTGCTGGCGCAGCGGCTCGCCCTGCTCTACGAATTCAACGCGCCGGAGTTCTCGGAGAAGTCCCTGTTCGCCTCGGCCGTGGCCAACATGGTGTCCGCCGGCCTGGTCAGCGAAGACGCCGACGGCCTGCTCCACTTCGACGCCTCGGTGACGGCGCCGGCGGAGCACGCCGAACTGCTGCTGGCGGCGGAAGTGCGCCAGACGATACGGCGCATCGCGGAGTCGGGGAGTTCGATCGGCGAGCCTGCGCAGCAGCCGCTTTCCGGCAATCGGTAACTAGCAGATGTACCGCATGTACGCGATGCCCGCCACGCCCACGACCAGCATCAGCGCCGCCGGTCCGGCCACCTTGCGCGGCTCGCGCGGCTGGCCTTTCTGGACGCGGTCGAGCAGGCGCATCATCTCGCCGAGCGACACGATGGCCAGCAGGAACATCAGCATCGCGTTGAGGATCATGACCAGCGCGTCGAAGTCCTGCACCGGCCGGCAGACGCGGCCGCGCGGCGCGCCCAGCTCGCTGACCGCCTGGCTGAGGCGGTCGAAGCCGAGTCCGGTGATGAACCAGACCGCCACCATGAACAGGACGGCCAGCAGCAGCGCCAGGGTGAACCAGCCTTCGGCGCGCTTCAGCGCATTGGCGAAGGTGCGCAGGTCGGCCAGGTACTCGTAGGCTTCGCGCCGCAGGCGCTGCCGCAAGGTCTCCCTGGCCATGGAGGGCTAGCGGAACACCACCGTCTTGTTGCCGTGGACCAGCACGCGGTCCTCCAGGTGGTAGCGCAGGCCGCGCGCCAGCACCGTCTTCTCGATGTCCTTGCCGTAGCGCACCATGTCCTCGGGCGAATCCGAATGGTCGATGCGGATGACGTCCTGCTCGATGATCGGCCCCTGGTCGAGGTCGGCCGTCACGTAATGGCAGGTGGCGCCGATCAGCTTGACGCCGCGCGCATACGCCTGGTGGTAGGGCTTGGCGCCGACGAAGCTAGGCAGGAAGGAGTGGTGGATGTTGAGGATGCGCCGCGGATAGGCGGCGCACAGCTCGGGCGAGAGGATCTGCATGTAGCGCGCCAGCACCATGGTGTCGCCGCGCACTTCCTCGAAGATGCGCTGCACTTCGGCGAAGGCGCGCGCCTTGGTGTCGGGCGTCACCGGCACGTGGTGGAAGGGGATGCCGTGCCACTCGACGAAGCCCTTGAAGGTGTCGTGGTTCGAGATCACGCAGGGAATCTCGATGTCGAGTTCCTTCGACTGCCAGCGCGCCAGCAGGTCGTAGAGGCAGTGCTCCTGCTTCGACACCAGCACCACGACGCGCTTCTTCACGGCGGAGTCGGCGATCTGCCAGTCCATCTGCAGCTCGGCGGCGATCGGCGCGAAGCGCTCGCGCAGTTCCGTGAGCATGAAGGGCAGCGAATCCGCCTTGACCTCGATGCGCATGAAGTAGCGCGTCTCGGCGCCGTCGATGCCCGGATCGGAATGGAAGCTCGATTCGAGGATCCAGCCCTTGTGCTCGGCGAAGAAGCCGGTGACGCGGGCGATGATGCCGCTGCGGTCGGGGCAGGATGCCGTCAGCGTGTAGAAGCGCTCGCGGTGCATCAGATCCTCTTCGAGGCGGAATCGATGGCGGCGCGCAGTTCGCCGTAGGTATTGGTGACGGTGAACTGCGGGAACTCGCGAATCACGTTCTCCGGCGCATGGAACAGGATGCCGGCATGCGCCTCGGCGAGCATCGCCGTGTCGTTGTAGGAGTCGCCGGCGGCGATGACCTTGAAGTTGAGTTCCTTGAAGCGCTGCACTGCCTCGCGCTTCTGGTTCGGCATGCGCAGGTGGTAGTTGACCAGGAAGCCCTCGAGGTCGGCCTCGAGCTTGTGGCAGAACAGCGTCGGCATGCCGAGCTGCGCCATCAGCGGCATGGCGAACTCGTAGAAGGTGTCGGACAGGATCACCACCTGGTAGTCGCGGCGCAGTTGGTCGAGGAACGCCCTGGCGCCCGGCATCGGGCCCATTTCGGCGATGACCTTCTGGATGTCGGGCAGGCCGAGTTGGTGCTTGCGCAGCAGGTCGAGCCGGTAGGTCATGAGCTTGTCGTAGTCGGGCTCATCGCGCGTCGTGCGGCGCAGCTCGGGAATCCCGGTACGCTCGGAAAATGCGATCCAGATTTCGGGGACGAGCACGCCCTCGAGATCGAGGCAGACGAGTTGCACTTGACGCTCCTGGTGTTGGTGGCCGACAGGCCCGCGATTCTACCGGAACGGCGGCGGGCTTTCGGCCGCCGGCGGCGCTATTCGGCGACGCAGAGGATGCTGGGGTCGCGCTCGCCCGAGGCCGCCATGGTCTCGAGGTGGGAGAGGACTTCCATGCTGGCGCGCTCCATCTCGCCGACTTCCGCCAGCCCGCCTTCGAGGTCGCCGGCGCGGAACAGCCGCACGGCGTTCTGGCCGTGCTCGTGCACGCGCTTGTGCGGCGGCTCGACGTCCGTGTAGCCGGGCAGGCGCGAGAAGCATTCCTTGCCGTCGCCCTCGTAGTACCACTTGCCGAGCCGGCAGCCGGTGTGGCTGGCGAAGTCCTCGGCGTTCTTCTCCGAGATGCCCATGAAGACCCGGTAGATCTCCATCTTGAACACCAGGTGGTCCTTCTTGGCGGTTTCCACGAAGCTGCGCAGCGCCGTGCTGGCGATGGTCTGCGTCATGTGCTGCGACATCGTCATCAGGGCGTCGACGCTGTGCGCGGCATGGTCGCCGTCCTCGCGCATCTCGGCCATTTCCGCCGGATTCACCTCGGACAGCGCCTTCAGGTTGGTCGCCTCCTCCTGCACGCGCGCGACCAGCGCCGAGATCTCCGCGGTCGACGCCGTGGTGCGCTCCGCCAGCTTGCGCACCTCGTCGGCCACCACGGCGAAGCCGCGCCCCGCCTCGCCGGCGCGCGCCGCCTCGATCGCCGCGTTGAGCGCCAGCAGGTTGGTCTGGTCCGCGACTTCCTTGATCAGCTGCACGATGCCGTTGATCTTGCCGGTGCGCTCGTGGAGCTCGTCGATGGCGCCGGCGCTGCGCTGCGTGCGCTCGGTCAGGTGGTCGATGTGCTGCGACAGCTTCTGCACCGCCTGCTGGCTCTGCACGGTCTCCGCCGCCGCCTTGACGGACTCGCGGGTCTCCTCCTTCATGGCCGCCGCCAGCGTGGCGAGGCTGGCCTGCACGGCCTTGGTGGATTCGCCGAACTCATGCAGGTGCAGGGTCAGGCCCTCGAAGAAACGGACGCGCATCACGGCGGCATCGCAGGCCTGGCGCCCCGCCGCCACCTCGGCTTCGATCGCCGCCAGCCGCTCGGCGAGCTCGGCTTCGCGCCGGCGCGCCTGGGCCAGCTCCTCCTCGAGTTCCCTGATTCTTCTTCCGCTGCCGAACATCGCATCCTCCCGGACCGTCGTGGCGCGAATTGTCGCAAGACCCGGCTTCCGTATTGCCGAAGTAAAGCCGGGTTTACCTTGCCAATCCTAGCGCTTAGGCCGGCTCGGGCAGCGCATCCAGCTGTTCCTGCACCTCCAGCCAGCGCGATTCCGCCGCGGCGATCGCCGCGGCGAGCTCTGCCTGCCGCTTCTGCAGTTGCTCCAGCGCGGCGCGGTCGGACGATGCATAGGTGGCCGGATCGGCCAGGCGCTCCTCCAGGGGAGAGAGTTCCGCCTGCCAGGCCGCCATCTGC
>DASVZD010000379.1:0-3379 GCA_036391815.1 Rhodocyclaceae bacterium | reverse complement strand
CCTCGACGCCATCGTCGCGCTGCTCGGCGAGCAGGGCTACGAGACGATCGTCGACCAGGACCCGCTGCTGCGCAACACGCAGCTGCGCTACGTCTATGCCGCGCGCCCGCAGCCGGACGGCCCCGGGCTGAAGCGCCAGGTCGGCGCCGAGTCGCACGTGCGCCCGGTGCCGCCGGCGCCGCCGGAGGTGCTGTCGCAGGCGACGCTGCGGCGCCACCTGGCCGCGACGCTGCCGCCCTACATGATGCCGAGCGCGGTGATGCTGCTCGAGCGCTTCCCGCTCAACGCCAACGGCAAGCTCGACCGCCAGGCGCTGCCGGCCATCGCCGCGCCGCCCGCGCCTGCCGTGTCGGGGCACGTCGAACCGCGCACCGAGACCGAGGCGGTGCTGGCGGCGATCTGGACCGAGCTGCTGAAGGTCGACAGCGTCGGCGTGCACGACGACTTCTTCGACCTGGGCGGCCAGTCGCTGCTGGCGATCCAGGCGGTGTCGCGCATCCGCGACCTGTTCGAGGTCGACATGCCGGCCAACGTGCTGTTCGAGAACCCGTCGATCGCCGGGCTGGCGCGCGTGATGGCCGAGGCCAAGGCCGCCGGCAGCGAGGTGCGGCGCATCGAGCGGCGGCGCCAGGAGGGCGCCTGCGCGCTGTCGTTCTCGCAGGAGCAGCAGTGGTTCCTGCACCAGCTGGCGCCGGAGAGCCCGGCCTACAACATCGTCGACGTCATCGACCTGCCCGGCAGCTATGCCGCCGGCGCGCTCGACCAGGCGCTGCGCGAGCTGATGCGGCGCCACGAGGTGCTGCGCGCGGCCTTCTCGCTGGTCGGCGGCCGCCCGATGCAGAGCATACTGCCGGCGCTGGTGCCGCCGCTGCGCGAGGAGGACCTGGCCGCGCTGCCCGAGGCGGAGCGCCGCGCGCGCTGGCTGACGATCGCGCGGGAGGAGGGGCGCAAGCCGTTCGACCTCGCCGTGCCGCCGCTGCTGCGCGGCACCGTGGTGCACTTCTCGGCCACCGAGCACCGGCTGTTGTTCTGCATCCACCACATCGTCGCCGACGAGTGGTCGATGGAGCTGATCCAGCGCGAGCTGCGCCAGCTCTACGAGGCGTTCGGCCGCGGCAAGCCGTCGCCGCTGGCCGAGCTTTCGCTGCAGTACCTCGATTTCGCGCACTGGCAGCGCGAGCAGATGCAGGCCGAGGCGCTGCGCCGGCAGGCCGCCTGGTGGGTGGCCGAACTCGACGGCGCGCCGCGCACGCTCGAGCTGCCGGCCGACCGGCGCCGCCCGCCGCTGCAGACCTACGCCGGCGCCTGCGAGTCCTTCTCGCTGCCGCGCCGCCTGCGCGACCGCGCCATGGAGCTCGGCAAGCAGGAGAAGGCGACGCTGTTCATGGTGCTCGAGGCCAGCTTCGCGGCGCTGCTCAACCGCTATACCGGCCAGGACGACATCCTCGTCGGCACGCCGATCTCCGGGCGCACCTGGAGCGAGACCGAGGAGCTGATCGGCGCCTTCCTCAACACCGTCGTGCTGCGCTCGCGTGTCGCCGGGCGCATGAGCTTCCGCGAGCTGCTGGCGCAGACGCGCAGCCGCGCGCTCGGCGCCTACGCGCATGCCGACCTGCCGTTCGAGCGCCTGGTGGCCGAGCTGGCGCCGCAGCGCGACCCGTCGCGCACGCCGCTGTTCCAGGTGATGTTCATCCTGCACAACCCGGGCGGCCTCTCGCGCGTCGCGCAGGTGGGCAACGCCCGGGAGCTGGAGACCGGCACCTCGAAGTTCGACCTCACGCTGTTCGTCAGCGAGACGGCGGACGGCATGGATTGCCTGATCGAATACAGCACCGACCTGTTCGATGCCGCCACCATCCGCCGCATGGCCGGCCATTACGCCAACCTGCTGGAAGCGGCGGTGGCCGAGCCGGATGCCGGGCTGTCGCACCTCGCCATGCTGGGCGCGGACGAGCTGCGCGAGCTGCTGGTCGAGCGCAACGCCACCGCCGCCGAGCTGCCGGGGCGCTGCGTGCACGAGTTCATCGAGCAGCAAGCGCGGCGCACGCCGGGGCGCATCGCCGCCACCTTCGGCGAGGAGCGGCTGACCTACGCCGACCTCGACCGGCGCGCTGCGGCGCTGGCCGGCCGCCTGGTGCGCGCCGGGCTGCGGCCCGGCATGCCGGCGGGCCTGATGGCCGAGCGATCGCTCGACATGCTGGTCGGCGTGCTGGGCATCCTCAAGGCCGGCGGCGCCTATGTGCCGCTCGATCCCGCCTATCCGGCCGACCGCATCGCCTACATGGTCGAGGACAGCGGCATGGAGATGCTGGTCACGCATCGCGGGCTCGACAGCCTGCTGAGCCGGCCGCCGCGGACCGTGGTGCGGCTCGACGACGAGGCGCCGGCCGAGCAGGTGGCGCCGCCGCCGGCTGCCGCCACGCCGGGCAGCCTCGCCTACATCCTCTATACCTCCGGCTCCACCGGCAAGCCGAAGGGCGTGGCGATCGGCCATGCGGCGCTCGCCAACTTCCTGCTGTCGATGCAGCGCGAGCCGGGCATCGCGCAGGACGACGTCTGGCTGGCGGTGACCACGCTGTCGTTCGACATCGCCGGGCTGGAGCTCTACCTGCCGCTGATGGCGGGCGCCACCGTGGCGATCGCCAGCCGCGACGAGGCGGCCGATCCGGCGGCGCTGCTTTCGCGCATGGCGCAGGCCGGCTGCACCGCGATGCAGGCGACGCCGACCACCTGGCGCGCCCTGGTGAACGCCGGCTGGCAGGGAAGCGCCGCACTGAAGGTCCTGTGCGGCGGCGAGCCGATGCCGGTCGACCTCGCCGAGGCGCTGCTCGGGCGCTGCGCCGAGCTGTGGAACATGTACGGCCCGACCGAAACGACCGTGTGGTCGACGCTCTGCCGTGTCACGTCCGCGGACGTCGCCGCCGGGCAGATCCCGGTCGGCCGGCCCATCGCCAATACCGAGGTGTTCGTGCTCGACGCCGGCCGCAACCCCGTCCCGGCGGGCCTGGTCGGCGAGCTCTACATCGGCGGCAAGGGCCTGGCGCGCGGCTACTGGCGCCGCGAGGAACTGACGCGCGAGCGCTTCGTCCGCCATCCGCTGGCGGCCGACGCGCTCGTCTATCGCACCGGCGACCTGGCGCGCTGGCTGCCCGATGGGCGCCTGCTGTGCCTGGGCCGCATCGACGACCAGCTGAAGGTGCGCGGCTTCCGCATCGAGGCCGGCGAGGTTGAGGCGGCGATGCAGTCGCATCCGTCGGTGCGCGAGGCCGCGGTGGTGGCGCGCAGCGACGGCGCCGGCGTCGCCGCGCTGGTCGGCTACCTGGTGCCCGCCGCCGATGCGCCGGCCGACCTCGAGGACCGCCTGCGCGCCTTGCTGCGC
>DASVZD010000378.1:0-2796 GCA_036391815.1 Rhodocyclaceae bacterium | reverse complement strand
ATGGAAGTGGATCCGCTGCAGCGGCAAGATCGCCGAGCGCGGCCCGGACGGCCGCGCCATGCGCGCCATCGGCACCAACCAGGACAGCACCGGGCGCAAGGTGGCGGAACAGCGCATCCATCAGCTCGCCTACTACGACAGCCTGACCGGGCTGCCCAACCGCAGCCTGCTGATGGACCGCCTCACCCAGGCGCTGTCGCAGGCGCGGCGCTTCGGCCGTTCGCTGGCGGTGATGTTCCTCGACCTCGACGACTTCAAGCGGATCAACGACACGCTCGGCCATTTCGCCGGCGACCAGCTGCTGGTCCAGGTGGCGCAGCGGTTGGTGGGCTGCGTGCGCACCGGCGACACCATCTCGCGCCAGGGCGGCGACGAATTCGTCGTCGTGCTGGCCGAAATCGCGCAGCCCGGCGATGCGGCGCGCGTGGCGCAAAAGATCGTCGGCGCCATGGAGCAGCCGTTCGCGGTGGCCGGCCAGGCGCTCGCCGTCACGGCGAGCGTGGGCATCAGCGTCTATCCGGTCAACGGCGCCGACGACGTGCACGAACTCATGAAGAAGGCCGACATCGCCATGTATGCCGCCAAGCGCGCCGGCCGCAACCGCTACGAGTTCCATTCTCCCGCCGCTGCGGCGGGGTCCTGACGGTAGAACAGCGCCAGCTGCGCATAGACGCGCGGATATTCGCGCCGCAGCAGCGCCGGCTCGACGAAGAAGGCCTCGGACATCACGGCGAAGAATTCGCCGGGGTGCTCCGCCCCGTAGGGGTCCAGCGGCGTATCCTCGCCGGCGTCGACGCGACGGCAGAAGTCCTGGTAGGCGGGGGCGAAGGCGGCGGCCCAGTCGGCCCGCGACATGCCTTCGTGCAACGGCGGGAAGCCGTCGGCCTCGCCGTTGCTCATGTCCAGCTTGTGGGCGAACTCGTGGATGACGACATTGACGCCCTCGGGCTGCGCGGTGCCGTCGAACCACGAGACCAGCACCGGGCCGCCCTGCCACGCCTCGCCGAGCACTTCATCGTCGTACTCGTGCACGACGCCCGCTTCATCCATCACCTGCCGGGGGATCACGAAGTCGCCGGGATAGACGACGACGCCGACCCAGCCGCGATAGCGGTCGAGCCCGAGGTTGAGCACCGGCAGGCAGGCCTGCAGGGCGACGGCGACCTGGATGTCGGCGGTCAGGACCAGCCCGCGCGCGCCGTTCCATTCCTTGGTGGCGATGAATTCGCGCGCCATCGCGCGCAGCCGCAGGCGCTGTTCGGCGCCGAGGAAGGCGAGGAAGGGCAGCTGCGCCTCGACGCGGCGCCACTGCGCCTCGCCGATGCTGACCTTCTCGAGGGCGCGCCTGCGCCGCCATTCGCTGAGAAAACCCAATCCGGCCGCCCCAAGTAAAACGGGGGCCGCAGCCCCCGTCGATGCGAAACTACGCTTGGCTTACTCGACGCTCGCCTTGGAGCGCAGCTCGGCGATGTGCTGCTCGATCATCTTCTGCTGCAGCCCCTGCGCGATCTGGCCCTTGACCTCGTCGAGGGCCGGCATCTTCAGCTCGCGGGTATCGTCGAGCATGATCACGTGGTAGCCGAAGTCGGTCTTGACCGGGGTTTCGGTGTACTTGCCCTTTTCGAGCTTGACCATCGCGTCGGAGAACGGCTTCACGTAGTTGTTCGGCGTGGCCCAGCCGAGGTCGCCGCCGTGGTCCTTGGAACCCGGGTCCTTGGACTGCTTGGCGAGGTCCTCGAACTTCTCGCCCTTCTTCAGCTTGGCGATAATGGCCTTGGCTTCGTCCTCACTGTCGACCAGGATGTGGCGCGCCTTGTACTCCTTGTCGCCGCGCGTGGCGCGGACCGTGTCGTACTCCTTCTTGATGGCCTCGTCGCTGATCGGGTGGCTGCGCGCGTAGTCGTTCAGGTAGGCGCCGATCAGCACGCCCTGGCGGGCCAGGTCGATCTGTGCCTGGACCTCGGGCTTCTTGTCGAAACCCTTCTTCTGGGCTTCCTGGGCCAGCACTTCGCGGCGCACCAGTTCCTCGCGGATGGCGTTGCGCAGTTGCGGGGAATCGGGCTGCCCCTGCGCCATCTGGGCGGTGAGGATGGCAGTCGCGCGCGAGGCGGGGACCGACTTGCCGTTCACCACGGCAATCGCGTCCGAGTCCTTCTTCTCCTTCTTCGCCAGCGCCGGCGAGGCGGCGAGCGCGAGGGCAAGAGCGGCTAGGGTGGCGTAGCGAAATGAACGGGTCATCTGTTAATTCCTCGGTCTCGGGTTTCTCAAGTTTCGTCGGGGGTCTTGGCGTCTATGCTCAAGGCATGGATGTCGGTCTTCATCAGAGCGCCGAGGGCATCATACACCATACGATGGCGCTCCATCGGCCGCTTGCCGGCGAAGCAGCCGGATACGATCGTCATGGCGAAATGGCCGCCGGAGGCGCCATGGCCGGCGTGGCGCGCGGAGTCGTCGCGGATGTCGAGCCGCGACGGCGCCAGCGGCGCAAGTCGCTCCCGCATCGCTGCGATCAGGTCGGCGCTCACGCTACTTGGGCAGGACCAGCTTGAACGGCTTGACGGCTACGCCGGCATAGACGCCGGCCGCCATGTACGGATCGGCGTCCGCCCAGGCCCGGGCGGCTGCCAGGGACTCGAATTCGGCGACGATCAGGCTGCCGGAAAAGCCCGCCGGGCCGGGATCGGGCGCATCGATCGCCGGGCAGGGGCCGGCCAGCACCAGCCGCCCTTCGGCCTGCAGCCGCTCCAGCCGGGCGAGGTGCGCGGGACGCGCCTCCAGGCGCTTCTGCAGGCTGTC
>DASVZD010000377.1:0-5526 GCA_036391815.1 Rhodocyclaceae bacterium | reverse complement strand
CCGTGAGTTGCGCAGGTCAGGACAATCTTCCTTGAACGTGAGCCCGAGAACGTTGACCACGGCGCCCTTTATATTGATGCCGGCCTTGATCATCAGCTTGATGGTCTTCTCGGCGACGAATTTTCCCATGCCGTCGTTGATGCGCCGCCCGGCCAAGATGACCTCCGGGTGATAACCGAGCATCTCGGCCTTGTGGGTCAGGTAGTAGGGATCGACGCCGATGCAGTGCCCGCCGACGAGGCCCGGCTTGAACTTGAGGAAGTTCCACTTGGTTCCCGCCGCTTCCAGCACCTCCGTTGTATCGAGTCCCATTCGATCGAAGATGATCGCGAGTTCGTTCATCAGCGCGATGTTCAGGTCCCGCTGGGTATTCTCGATCACCTTGGCAGCCTCGGCCACCTTGATGGAAGACGCCCGGTGCACACCCGCCGTCACGACCGATTCGTACAGGGCTGCAACGCTTTCCAGCGTCCCCGCGTCATCGCCCGAGACGACCTTAACGATGGTTGCGAGGGTATGTTCGCGATCCCCGGGGTTGATGCGTTCGGGCGAGTAGCCGACGTGGAAGTCTTCCTTCCATTTCATGCCCGAGTGCCGCTCCAGCACGGGGACGCACACTTCTTCGGTCGCGCCCGGATATACCGTGGACTCGAATACGACGATCGCGCCTCTCTTCATGTGGCGTCCGACCGTGGCCGACGATGAGACCAGCGGCGACAGATCCGGTTGATGCGCCTCATCCACGGGTGTCGGCACGGCAACTACGATGTAGTCTGCCGCGGCCAGTTGTGACGCATCCACCGTACATTCGAGCAGGTGAGCCGCCGACAATTCCTCAGTGGCCACTTCGCCGGTGGGATCGACATGCCGCCTATAAGCGGAAACCTTGGTCTCCGAAAGATCGTAGCCGATCGTCCTGAACTTCTTGCCAAAGGCGACGGCCAAAGGAAGGCCCACGTAACCGAGGCCAACGACGCCGACGACAGGGTTGCTCGCTGCGCTTGTCATGCCGAACCCATCCGGTAGTACGTCAAATACCATTCGACGAAGCGCGCGACGCCAGTCTCTATGCCGGTGTCGGGACTGAATCCCGTCAGCCGTCGCAAGTCATCCGTCTGCGCTTCGGTTGCCGGCACGTCGCCGTCCTGCAAGGGTAGAAAATTCTTCTTCGCCTGGCGGCCCAGCGCCTTCTCAAGCGCCTCGATGTATTCCATCAGATCGATGGCACGGTGGTTGCCGATGTTCAGCACTCGCCACGGTGCCCAACTGATGGCCGGATCGGGAACGGCGCCATCGAAGTCCGGATTGGCGGCCGGCGGACGATCGAGCACACGCAGGACGCCTTCCACGATGTCATCGATGTAGGTGAAATCGCGGCGCATTCTGCCGTGATTGAACACATCGATGGGCCGATCCTCGAGAATCGCCTTCGCGAACAGGAACAACGCCATGTCGGGCCGCCCCCACGGGCCGTATACCGTGAAGAAGCGCAGTCCCGTGGCGGGCAGGCCGAAGAGGTGGCTGTACGAATGCGCCATCAATTCGTTGGCCTTCTTGGTCGCTGCATAGAGGCTGACAGGATGGTCGACGTTGTCGTGCTCGGAAAACGGCATGCGGGTATTGCCGCCGTAGACGCTGGAGCTGCTGGCGAAGACGAGGTGATCGCATCCTGCATGTCGGCAGCCTTCGAGGATGTTGAGGAAGCCGACGACGTTGCTGTCGACGTAGGCGTGCGGATTCTTCAACGAATAGCGGACGCCCGCTTGAGCTGCGAGGTTGACGACCCGCTGCGGCTTCTCGCCGGCAAACAGCGCCGCCATGCCTTCGCGATCCTCGATGTCGAGACGAACGTGGCGGAAGGCGCGGTGGCTGGCCAGACGTCCCAGGCGGGCCTTTTTGAGGTTCACGTCGTAGTAGTCGTTGAGGTTGTCGACCCCAATGATCTGGTCGCCGCGCTCCAGCAGGCGCTCACAGACGTGCATGCCAATGAACCCGGCGGCGCCGGTGACTAGGACTTTCATCGCTCTTCTTGATAGGAAACGGCGCATTTTCGCATACTTGGCCTGCCGCTCCCCGGTCTCCGGTTCTACGCCGCCATCGTCGGCATGATGGAATCGCCTTCCAGGGTGATCGCCTTCGCGCGTGTCAACTCGTCGTAGAGCCACTTCGCCAAAGCATCAGTCTCCATGCCGAGAATTAGCCGGCCCACGTCGCGGAAGAACGGCACACCCGCCACGTAGGACTCGAGTTCGGCGCGCGGCAGGCGGCCGATGTCCAGCAGGTTGAAGGTCATGCACGCCTTGATGGCGTTGCGGGCCATGCGCGCCGGGTCCTGCTCGAAGGCGGCGAGGCGCCTGTAGGCGCGGCCGAGCGCCGCGTTGACGTCTTCGAACGGCGCGCCATGACCGGGGATGATGACATCTACGCCGAGGCGGCCGATCATGTCGAGCGTCTCGCGGGTGGCGCGCAGCGCGCCCGGCTTGCCCATCACCTCGCCGAAGACGATCCCGAAGCCGTCCTGCCACAGCGCGTCGCCGGAAATCAGGATGCGGCGCTGCTCGCAGTGGAACACCAGCGCCTCCATGTCGTGGCCCGGCGCATGCCAGGCGCGCCACGCCAGGCCGCCCATGGCGAACTCGTCGCCGGGACGGACGACGCCGTCGTGGCGGAAGCGGTCGCCGCGCTGGCGCGCCGGGGTGAGCAGCAGCGCCTCTTCGTCCCAGGCAGCGACATGCTCCTCGATGCCTGATGGAATCAGGATTTCACAACCGAAGGCGCGCTGCAGCGTGGCGTTGCCGCCAATGTGATCGGAGTGCGAATGGGTGTTGATGAGGCGGGACAGGCTTCGCCCGGCGAGGGCTTCGCGCACCAGCTCGCGGGTCTGCTCGGCGTGGCCGATGTAGCCGCTGTCCACCAGCGTCGCAGCACCGCCGTCGAACGCCAGCACGCTGTTCGACGACAGCCAGCCGCGCTCGATCACGCGCAGCGATTCCGGCAAGGCAGGCATTTCGACCTAGCCGTCCGCCTGCGCCCGCTTGCCGAGCAGCGCGCGGGCGACCTTGGAGGCCGGCTCGCGCCCGAGCTGCGCCGAGATCCAGGCGCCCGTCTCGACCAGGCGGTCGACGTCGACGCCCGTCTCGATGCCCAGCCCGCGCATCAGCCAGGCCACGTCCTCGGTCGCCACGTTTCCCGACGCGCCGGCGGCATACGGGCAGCCGCCGAGGCCGGCGACCGACGCGTCGAATACCGCGACGCCCGTTTCCAGCGCGGCGAAGATGTTGGCGATCGCCATGCCGTAGGTATCGTGAAAGTGTCCGGCCAATTTCTTGATCGGCACGCGCCGCGCGACCAGCTCGATCATCTCCTGGGTCGCCTTCGGCGTGCCGACCCCGATGGTGTCGCCCAGGCTGATTTCGTGGCAGCCCATCTCGTAGAGCGCCCAGGCAACGTCCGACACCGCCGCGGGCGGGACCTCCCCCTGATATGGACATCCAAGCACGCAGGAGACATAGCCGCGCACGCCCACCCCGGCCTTCTTGGCGGCCTCCACCACCGGCTTGAAACGCGCCAGCGACTCGGCGATCGAGCAGTTGATGTTCTTCTGCGAAAACGCTTCCGAGGCGGCGCCGAACACCGCGATTTCGGTGGCTCCCGCGGCGAGCGCCGCCTCCAGTCCCTTCTCGTTCGGCACCAGCACCGGATAGGCGAGGCCTGCGCGGCGCTCGACACGCTTCATCACCTCCGCGGCATCCGCCATCTGCGGCACCCACTTCGGCGAGACGAAGGCGGTCGCCTCGATCGTCGCCAGGCCGGCATCCGCCAGGCGGCGGATCAGCTCCAGCTTGATCTCCGTCGGCACCGCCTTGGCCTCATTCTGCAGGCCATCGCGGGGACCGACTTCGACGATCTTGACGCGGCGGGGAAGCGGCATGTCAGGCGGGCTCGGCGGATTGGAATTCGAGCAATTGTGCCCCATCCGCCACCTGGTCGCCGACGCCGAAGCGGAACGCCTTGACCACGCCCGCCGCCGGCGCCGCGATCGTGTGCTCCATCTTCATCGCCTCGAGGATCAGCAGCGGCGCGCCCTTCTCGACCCGGTCCCCCGCCCTGGCCAGCAGCGCGATCACCTTGCCCGGCATGGGCGCCGTCAGGCTGCCCTCGGCGGCGGCGCCTTCGCCCGCCTGGTGGAGCGGATCGACGGCCGCCAAGGCGAAGCCGCGTCCATGGAGAAAGACGTGGCGCTTCTCGCCCGCAACGACGACCGTCGCATTGATGCGCCGCCCGCCGAGGTCGGCGCGCAGCTGGCTGCCGGGCAGCATTTCGCCCGACGCGCGCGTCGCCTGGCCGTCGCATTCGAGATCGAAGCCGCCGCCGACGTACGCCACGCCGATCGCCTTTTCCGTCTCTCCGGCCCGATAGGCCAGCGTGCGGCGCGCCATGCTGTTCGGCCGCCAGCCGTCGCGCAGGTGCCACGGCGAATGGGGGTCTTCGTCCTTGCGCGCCGACGCCGTGGCACCGGCCCGCTCGCGCAGCAGCTCCGCCAGCGCCGCCGCCAGCCAGGCTTCGCGGGGCGGTTCCGCGCCCGCCTCGGCGGCGAACAGGAAATCCTTCTCGCGCTCGATGAGTCCCGTGTCCAGGTCGGCATGGGCGAATGCCGGGCAGGCGACGAGCCGCGAAAGGAAGTCGATGTTGTTGGCGACGCCCACCACCCGGTACTGCGCGAGTGCCTGCAGCATGCGCGACAGCGCCCGCTCGCGCGTCTCGTCCCAGACGATCAGCTTGGCGATCATCGGGTCGTAGTGGGGCGAAATTTCGTCGCCCTGCTCGACGCCGGTGTCCACCCGCACGTGCAGCGTCTGCTCGGGCGCGGCGAGGTGCACCAGCCGGCCGGTCGACGGCAGGAAGCCCTTGTCGGGATCTTCCGCGTAGACGCGCGCCTCGACCGCGTGGCCGCGGATCGACAGCTGCTCCTGCGCCAGCGGCAGCGGTTCGCCGGCGGCGACGCGCAGCTGCCACTCGACCAGGTCGAGGCCGGTGATCATTTCCGTCACCGGGTGCTCGACCTGCAGCCGGGTGTTCATTTCCATGAAATAGAAGTTGCCGGCCGGGTCGGCGATGAACTCCACCGTGCCCGCGCCGACATAGCCGACGGCCTTCGCCGCCTCCACCGCCGCCTTGCCCATCGCGGCGCGGCGGTCCGGGGTCATGCCCGGCGCCGGCGCCTCTTCGATCACCTTCTGGTGGCGGCGCTGCACAGAGCAGTCGCGCTCGAAGAGATGGACGCAGTTGCCCTGGGTGTCGCCGAACACCTGGATCTCGACATGGCGCGGACGCTGCACGTACTTTTCGATCAGCACGTGGTCGTCGCCGAAGGCCGCCTTCGCTTCGCGCTGGCACGACGCCAGCGCGTCGGCGAAGTCCTCGCCGCGTTCGACCGCGCGCATGCCCTTGCCGCCGCCGCCTGCCGCGGCCTTGATCAGCACGGGATAGCCGATGGCGTCGGCCTGCTGCCTGAGGAAGGCCAAG
>DASVZD010000376.1:0-12123 GCA_036391815.1 Rhodocyclaceae bacterium | reverse complement strand
GCTGGATCGAGGGCCGCCTGCACGCGTACGGCGGCACGCCCCCGGCGACGGCGTGGCTGCCGCGGTGGTGCCGCGCGCTGCTGTCCAGCCCGGTCCCCGGCATCGGCGACGGCGCCGTCTCGCTCGCCTCCGCCACCGCCTACGGGCGCGACCGCGCCGAGGTGCGCGGCTGCGACCACGGCGGCTACTTCTCGAGTCCGCAAGCGCGCCGCGCCATCATGCGCTGCCTGGCGCCGCTCAATCCCTTCAGCGCCAGCCCAGCAGCATCCCCAGCAGCATCATGAACAGCAGCAGCATGCCGATCCAGACGACGACGCCGGCCGCGGTGACGGCGCTGGCAAGCCGCGCCGCCCTGTGCTCGTCGGCGACGTTGAACAGGGGACGCACGCCGTTGCGGATCAGCGCGACGCTGCACGACCAGGCGGCGATGACGAGCAGCACGTTGAACCACAGGTTCGGGACGAACAGGCCCAGCGCCGAGAGCCACAGCGGCGTCGGCGCCACCGCCGCCAGCGAATAGGCGGTGCGGTAGTCCGGATGGACGTCCGCCAGGTCGCCCAGCTGCTGGATGTACGAAGCCATCAGCGCGACGTCGGCCAGTTCGATGGCGAAGAACGCGACGCCGACCACCGCCAGCTCCCACCACGCCAGCGGCGGCTCGACCAGCGGGAAAACGGCGCCGGGGGCCGACACCTGCGAGTAGGCGTACATCAGCGGCGGCACCAGGGACATCGGCACGACGAGGAAGGCGAACAGCTGCGCCACCGTCGGATGGACCCGCGACAATTCGGGCCAGCCGACGTTCTCCGATACCAGCATCTTGGGAAGACTTGCGAGGGTCATGGGCGTCTCCTGCGCCGTCCGGGCGCTTCATGGGCTTAGACCCTGATGGCGTCGGGAGTTCGCTAAGGCTGGCGCCCCATGCAGTCCGCCGCCGCCTGGCGCATGCGGTCCAGTTCCGCCACGGCTTCGTCCGCGCTGGGATACGCCAGGTGAAGCTCGTGGCCGGCACCGAAGTTGCCGCCGCCGAAGACCACCCGCAGCTCGGTGGGCGCCACCTCGACATACTGGACGATGCCGAGATTGATCCAGCGCTGCCGGGAAGGATCGTCGGTCGGCACCTGGAACAGGCAGAACGCCGTCGATCCCTGCGCGGCCGGCGGCGGCGCCTCGGCGAGCGACGCCCCGCATGCCGCCAGGGCTGCGCAGCCGATCAGGACGGGGCGAACGGAGGACATGCGGGAAGTCTAGCCGCCGGCCCTGCGCGGTCAATGCGCCGCACGCCCGGACGGGCAAAGGCCGGACGCCGAGCGGGTATAATTGCCGGCTTGTCGAAATCGCGAGTTCACCATGGAAGCAGAACGCCTCAACGCCGTCGCCCACCGCATCGCCGACCTCAAGTCGCGCGGGCAGGAACTGCGGAGGTATCTTTGACTACGATGCCAAGGCATCGCGGTTAGAGGAAGTCGGCAAGCTGCTCGAAGACCCGGGCATCTGGAACGACCCCGAGCGCGCCCAGGGGCTGGGCAAGGAGAAGAAATCCCTCGAAGCGGTGGTGCTGACGCTGGACGGCGTCGACCGCCAGCTCGCCGACGCCGGCGAGTTCTTCGCCATGGCCAAGGAAGAGAACGACGAGGAGACGCTGGCTGCCGTCGAGTCCGACCTCGCCGGCACGGAAGCGCAGGTCGCCGACCTCGAGTTCCGCCGCATGTTCTCCAACCCGGCCGACCCCAACAACTGCTTCATCGACATCCAGGCCGGCGCCGGCGGCACCGAGGCCTGCGACTGGGCCTCCATGCTGCTGCGCCAGTACCTCAAGTACTGCGAGCGCAAGGGCTTCAAGGTCGAGATCCTCGAGCAGACCGAGGGCGACGTCGCCGGCATCCGCAGCGCCTCGCTGAAGGTCGAGGGCGACTACGCCTACGGCTACCTGCGCACGGAAACCGGCGTGCACCGGCTGGTGCGCAAGAGCCCGTTCGACTCGTCGGGCGGCCGCCACACCTCGTTCGCCAGCCTCTACGTCTATCCCGAGATCGACGACTCGATCGAGGTCGAGATCAATCCGGCCGACCTGCGCGTCGACACCTTCCGCGCCTCCGGCGCCGGCGGCCAGCACATCAACAAGACCGACTCGGCGATCCGCATCACGCACAACCCGACCGGCATCGTCGTGCAGTGCCAGAACGACCGTTCGCAGCACCGCAACCGCGCCGAGGCGATGGCGATGCTGAAGTCGCGCCTCTACGAGCTGGAGCTGCGCAAGCGCCAGGCCGAGGCCGACAAGCTCGAAGCCGGCAAGACCGACGTCGGCTGGGGCCACCAGATCAGGAGCTACGTGCTCGACAACTCGCGCATCAAGGATCTGCGCACCAACGTCGAGATCTCCAACACCCAGAAGGTGCTGGACGGCGACCTCGACGCCTTCATCGAAGCCAGCCTCAAGCAGGGCGTCTGACGGCCGGCCCGCCAAGGCGATGACATCCAACGTCGTCTGGCACCACGCCACCGTCACCCGCGAGCGGCGCCAGCATGCCAACGGCCATCGCGCCGTGGCGGTCTGGTTCACCGGCCTTTCGGGCGCCGGCAAGTCGACCCTGGCGCACGCCGTCGAGGAAGCGCTGCACCGCCAGGGCCGCCGCACCTTCGTCTTCGACGGCGACAACGTGCGCCACGGCCTGTGCGCCGACCTCGGCTTCAGCCCGCCCGAGCGCAGCGAGAACCTGCGCCGCGTCGGCGAGATGGCGCGGCTGTTCGTCGAGGCCGGCACCATCGCCCTGACCGCCTTCATCTCCCCCATGCGCGAGGATCGCGAGCGCGTGCGGCAGATCGTCGGCGCGCCGGATTTCGTCGAGGTGTTCGTCTCCTGTCCGCTGGCAGTCTGCGAGCAGCGCGACGTCAAGGGCATGTACCGCCGCGCCCGCGCCGGCGAGATCAAGGACTTCACCGGCATATCGGCGCCCTACGAAGCGCCGGAAGCCCCGGCGCTGACGCTGGACACCAGCGTCCTGTCCCTCGGGCAATGTGTCGAGCGCGTCATGGCGCTGCTCGCCCCGCGCCTCGTCCTGCCCGGCGAAGCCGCGGAGCGCTGAGCGCCCGGGCCTGTCCCTTGTGCCGATAGCGCGATATCGGCGACAATTGCGGTTTTCCCGGCTCTGCCGGCCCTTTCCGGCGCCGCGGCGCCCCAAATCCGCAACAGGAATTCGCGATGTCCAGCCAAGACCAGAACCAGACTCCCCAGGACGAGAACCAACTGATCGCCGAACGCCGCGAGAAACTCAAGAAGTGGCGCGAGACCGGCAAGGCCTTCCCGAACGACTTCCAGCGCGAGAACACCGCCGGCAAGCTCGACGAGGTCTATGGCGAGAAGAGCCGCGAGGAACTGGACGAGTTGAAGATCGGCGCCAAGGTAGCCGGCCGCATCATGCTCAAGCGCGTGATGGGCAAGGCCTGCTTCGCGACGCTGCAGGATCTTTCCGGCCGCATCCAGATCTACGTGACGCTCGACGGCGTCGGCGCCGAGGCGCTGGAGGACTTCAAGAAGTGGGACCTGGGCGACATCTGCGGGGCCGTCGGCACGCTGATGAAGACCAAGACCGGCGAGCTGACGGTCAACTGCTCGGAGATCCGCCTGCTGTCGAAATCGCTGCGCCCGCTGCCCGAGAAGTTCCACGGCCTCACCGACGTCGAGCAGAAGTACCGCCAGCGCTACCTCGACCTCATCACCAACGAGCAGACGCGCTTCACCTTCGTCGCGCGCAGCCGCATGATCGCGTCGATCCGCCACTACATGACGAACCACGGCTTCCTCGAGGTCGAGACGCCGATGATGCACCCGATCCCCGGCGGCGCTTCGGCCAAGCCCTTCATCACGCACCACAACGCGCTCGACATGCAGCTGTTCCTGCGCATCGCGCCGGAGCTCTACCTCAAGCGCCTGGTGGTCGGCGGCTTCGAGAAGGTGTTCGAGATCAACCGCAACTTCCGCAACGAAGGCCTCTCGCCGCGCCACAACCCCGAGTTCACCATGATGGAGTTCTACGAGGCGTATGCGAACTACCAGACGCTGATGGACTTCACCGAGGGCATCATCCGCCAGTCGGCGCGCGAGGCGCTCGGCACCGAGGTGTTCGAGTACCAGGGCCGCACGCTGGACCTCTCCAAGCCGTTCCGCCGGCTCACCATGGTGCAGGCGATCCACGCCCACCATCCCGGCTTCAGCCTCGAGCAGCTCAACGACGCCGCCTGGATCAAGGCCAAGCTGCACGACCTCAAGGCGGAGGTGCCGAAGACCGCGGGCCTCGGCACGCTGCAGATGATCCTGTTCGAGGAGACCACCGAGGCCGAGCTGTGGGACCCGACCTACATCGTCGACTACCCGACCGAGGTGTCGCCGCTGGCGCGCCGCTCCGACAAGAACCCGGACATCACCGAACGCTTCGAGCTGTTCATCGTCGGCCGCGAGATCGCCAACGGCTTCTCCGAGCTGAACGATCCCGAAGACCAGGCCGCGCGCTTCCTCGAGCAGGCCAAGGCCAAGGACGCCGGCGACGAGGAGGCGATGTACTACGACGCCGACTTCATCCGCGCGCTCGAGTACGGCCTGCCCCCGACCGGCGGCTGCGGCATCGGCATCGACCGCCTGGTGATGCTGCTGACCGATTCGCCCGCGATCCGCGACGTGATTCTCTTTCCCCAGATGCGTCCTGAGTGAGTCGCGGCGCAGCACTCGAACCGGCGAACATCGTCTTCGGCGCCGACGGACTCCCGCAGGCGCCGGACTTCGACGACAACTATCATTCCGACTGCGGCGCGCTCGGTCAGGCGCGCCACGTCTTCCTGGGCGGCTGCGGCCTGCCCGGTGCATGGGCTGGCCGCGAGCGCTTCTGCATCTTCGAGACCGGCTTCGGGCTCGGCACGAACTTCCTGGCCACCTGGCAGGCCTGGCGCGATGACCCGCGGCGTCCGGCGCAGCTCCACTTCTTTTCCGTCGAGAAGCATCCCGCCGCGGTCGCGGACCTCGAGCGCGCGCATCGCGGGTTCCCCGGGCTGGGCGCCCTTTCCGCGCAGCTGCGCGGCGCCTGGCCGCCGCGGCTGGCCGGCTTCCACCGGCTGCATTTCGACGGCGGACGCGTCCATCTGACGCTGCTGTTCGGCGACGCGCGCCGCGTCGTCGGCCAGGCGCTCGGCCGCTTCGACGCCTTCTACCTCGACGGCTTCTCGCCCCAGCGCAATCCCGAGCTCTGGTCCGAGGAACTGATGGCCGGGCTGGCGTGGCTTGCGGCGCCGGGCGCCGCCTGCGCGACCTACACGATCGCGCGCAACGTGCGCGACGCCCTCGCCGGCGCCGGCTTCGACGTCGAGCTGAGGCCCGGTTTCGGCGACAAGCGCGACATGCTGGCAGGCCGCTACGTCGGTCCTTGCGAGGCCCCGGCCATCGAGCCCGCACCTGCGGGCCGCATCGCCGTCGTCGGCGCCGGCATCGCCGGCATCAGCGTGGCGGAACGGCTCGCGGCAAGAGGCCGCGAAGTGCTGCTGCTCGAATCGCAGCCGACGATCGCGCAGGGCGCGACCGGCAACAAGGCCGCCGTCATGCTGCCGGTCTTGGCGCTCGACGAGACGCGGCTGACGCGGCTAAACCGCGCGGCCTTTCTCTACGCGCTGCGGCGGCTGGCCGAGCTCGGAGCGGACGGCCACAAAGTCGACTGGTCGCCCTGCGGCGTGCTGCAGATTCCCCGCTCCGACGAGCTCGGCGACCGCCAGGCGCGCATCGTCGCCGAGCACGGCATGCCGCCCGAGTTCGTGCGCATGGCCGATGCCGCCGAAGCCGAGCGCTTGGCGGGGGTGCGCACGGCGGACGGCGGCTGGTGGTTTCCCTCGGCCGGCTGGATTTCTCCGGTGTCGCTGAGCCGCGCCTTGCTCGCCGCGGCGGGCGAGCGCGTGACGCTCGTGGCGAACGCGCCGCTCGGCGGGCTCGAAGCGGTGGCCGACGGCTGGCGCCTGATCGGTGAAGGCGGCCGCGAACTGGGCACCGCCGCGGCCGTCGTGCTCGCCCACTCGCACGGCATGCTGGCGCTGCCGCAGGCCGCCCAGCTGCCGCTGCGCTGCTTCCGCGGCCAGGTCACGCACATTCCCTCCGCCGCGGATGCGCCGCCGCGCTGCGTGGTCTGCCGCGACGGCTATCTGACGCCGCCGATCGACGGCTGGCGCTGCGTCGGCGCCAGTTTCCAGCGCAGCCGCGAACTGGGACTCACCGCGGAAGAGCATGAGGCCAACCTGACACGCCTTGAAGGCATGCTGCCCGGCGCCCCGTCGCGCATCGACCGGAGCGCGCTCGCCGGCCGCGCCGGCCTGCGCCCGGTCTCCCCCGACAAGCTGCCGATGCTCGGCACGCTGCCGCGCGCCGACGCGCAGGGCCCGAGCATCGAGGAATGGCCGCGCTGGCCGGGGCTCTACCTCGCCACCGGCTACGGCGCACGCGGGCTGGTGTGGTCGCACCTGATGGCCGAGCTGCTGGCCAGCCGCATCGCGGGCGAACCGGCACCGCTCGAAGCCGACCTCGCGGTCGCCGTCGATCCGGCGCGCTTTCCGTGGAAGGGCACGGTCTAAGGGAACATAGGAGACGTTCCCCCATGGTCGCCCGCTTGTGCTGTTCCCTCCCGCTGCCGGCGAACTACCGGCTGAAGCCGGTGTTCGCCTTCCACCGCCGCGACACCCAGCAGATCGCCGAGCGCGTCGGCGAGAAGACGCTCATGAAGGCCCTCGTCTGGCGCGGCGCTCCCGCGCTGCTGGCGATCAGCTTCCAGTCCGGCCATGCCGACGCCTGCCTGTCGGTGGACGGCGGCACGCCGCGCGACAGCCGCATCGCCTTCGTAGCCATGGTGAAGCGCATGCTCGGGCTCACGCAGCAGGTCGAGGCCTTCGAGGCGCGCTTCCGCGACCATCCGCAGGTCGGCATCCTGATCGCCTACCAGGCGGGGCTGCGCGTTCCCGTCGCCGCCACGCCGTTCGAGGCGCTGGCCTGGGCGGTCGCCGCGCAGCAGATCAGCATGAGCGCCGCGGTGGCCCTGCGGCGCAACCTGATCCTCGCGGCGAACCTTCGTCATTCGAGCGGCCTGCTCTGCCATCCGGAAGCCGCGCAAGCATCCGCGCTGTCGGAAGAGGCGCTGCGCCGCGCGGGATTCTCGACGACCAAGGCGAACACCCTGCTGGCGCTCGCGCGCATGACGGCCGAGGGCGAGCTGCCGCTGGAGAACTGGACGCGGACGCTGCCCGTCGAGGAGATCGTCGAGCGGCTCGGCGCCATCCGCGGCATCGGCCCGTGGACCATCAACTACGCGCTGCTGCGCGGCTTCGGCTGGCTCGATGGTTCGCTGCACGGCGACGTCGCCGTGCGCCGCGGCGTGCAGACGCTGCTCGGGCTGCCGGACAAGCTCGGCGAGGAGCAGGTGCGCGTCTGGCTGGCGGAGTTCTCGCCGTGGCGCGCGCTGGTCGCCGCGCACCTGTGGGCGGCGCAGACGCAGACGGCAGGCTAGGCGAAGGCGCTGAACGTCGACGGCGCAGGGGCGCCCGCATAGGCCTTTTCGACGCGCTGGCGCGCCGCGTCGCCTTGCCCTTCGGCGCTGCCGTCGCGGCGCTGCGCGGCCTGCTCGGCCCTGCCCTGCTGTTCCAGGCTCAGGCCGGCCGCCGCCACCCGGTAGTCCTGCGGGCTGGGATCGGCCGGCGCCAAGGCAGCCGCCTGGATCTGCCGCCCCTTCTGGATGTTGTCTTCCGGCTTCCTGGCGGGCGAAGTGTCGATGCCGACCTCGCCGCCGGTCGCATACTGCTTGCCGTCCGGCCCGTAGGTGTAGCTGTAGGTCGGACCGCCCCGGACGAGCCCCTGCCCGGCGGCGATGTGGGCCTGTTCGTGGGCCCGGACGTTCTTGTCGACCTGCTGGAGACGGGCGACCTGCCGCTGCTGCGCGGGATTCAGTTCCTGCTTGGCCTTGCCGGCGCCGGGCGCCTCCGCGGCGCCACCCGGGCCTTTGGCGGCGGTGCGCGGCGCGGCCGATGACGCCGCCGGATTGAGGGATACCGCGGATGACATCGTGTTCTCTCCTGCCCCGAGAATAGTCGAAGGCCGCAGCGCGGACAACGGCGGCGCCCGCTAGGGCAGTTCCTCGACGCGCAGCCAGACGCGGCGATCGTCGCGCGAAGCGCGCGCCCGGTAGCCGGCCGGATCGCCGCCGTCGGCGGCGCTGTCCTGGGTCGATGCGCCGAGTTCGATCCATTCCCCCAGCCGTCCGCTGACCGTGGTCGACAGGTGCTGGATGTTCACGCTGCCCGGCATGGCGCCCGGCGCATCGCGCGTCGGGCTGATCTCCAGCGTGACGCGATCGCCCGACAGCCGGGGCTCGGCGTAGAAGCCGGTGCCGACGTCGCGCCACACGGTCGTCTCCGACACCACCGCGCCCCGCGGCGTCATCACCGCCTGGCGCAGCGGCAGCGGAATCGACTGCCCGACGTCGATCCAGGCGCGGCCGCCCTCGATGGTCTGGACCTGCTGGCTGACGTCGTCGCGCACGGAGCTGCGCGCGTCGTAGGCATTGCCGCGCAGGATGGAATCGCCCCGGCGGATCTCGACGGTGCCGCCTCCGCTGCCGCCGCGATTGCCGGAATAGACGCGCAGCTCGCGGCCGACCGGCAGCTCTCCGGAAATGCTGGCCCCATCGTCGCTCGACGAGCGCTGTGCGCCCTGGCGCACCGAGATCATCAGCCGGCGCGGCATGCGGTCGAGTTCCTCGACGACCCTGCGCAGGTCGGCAAGATTGCGCGGCGAAGTGCGCACGAACAGCTTGTCGCCCGTGCCCGTCAGCGCCGCGCCGGGTTCCAGCATCGGCAGCAGCTGCGGCAGCATCTGCTCGGCCGGCCGGTAATGCAGGGTGATGATCTCGAGCGACTGCGCGCGGGCCCCGCCGAACCAGGCCACGGCCGCCAGCACGAGCAGGAGACGCAGGCGGAGTGCCGCCGTTTGCGATCCGGCCATGGTCCGTTCCCCCGCGCGCAAAGATGACAGCCGCAATGGTAACGCCGGGCAGCGCAAGGCGGCGAGGGATGGGCGGCGCTACTTGCGCAGCCCGGACTCGTTGCTGCGCATGTGCTGGAGCAGCCCCGCGATATGCGCCAACTGCGACTCGATCTGCAGCGTGCGCGGGACCACAAGGGACAGGCGGCGATGCTCGGCCACCAGGGTGCGGCGCACCAGGCGCCGGCAGCCGGCGACCAGGGCGCCATAGAGCACCCACAGGATGACAGCGGACGAAACGGCCAGCAGCAACAGGCGAGCCGAAGCCATGGGGAATCTCCTCGGCAGGAACCCGCACACCGCCGCATGCGGCGGTCTCGTCCGCGGAACTCTGGCAGGTTTCCGCTAAACCCCGTCGCCGCGCGCACCGCCCGAGCGGACTACGCGCCGATCCTCCGAGCCGAAGACGCTACGCAGCCGCCTGCAGCCGCGTCAGCTCGATCTTGGCATTCGCCTCGAAGATCATCCTGACGGTGCCGCCCGGTTGCAGCACGTGGAGCCAGTTGCTGTGCGCCGCAGGAAAGATCGCCGCGATGCGGCCGATCCCCGAGACCCAGCCGTCGGGGGTCATGACCGAGAATTGGATCTCGTCGTTGAGCTTGAAGGCGGACATGGCAGGCTCCTGGGCAAGCGTGCCGTCAGCATAGGAGCGTCGCCGAGCCGCCTTGGCGCAGATAAAGGCCGGTAAAGCGGCGCTTTTCGGCGCTAAAGAATGGCGTCGAGGCGCCGAAGGGTCTCGTCGCGACCGAGCACCTCGACCACCGCGTCGATGGCCGGCGACTGCGGCTGGCCGAGCAGCACCACGCGCAGCGGGATCGCCACCTGCGGCATCTTCATGCCGAACTCGGTGCAGGTGTCCTTGATGGCCGGGCCGAGGACGATCTTCTTCCAATCGGCCGCCGCCTTGAAGCGCTCGCGCAGGGATTTCAGCGCCGCCCGCGCCGCGTCGGTCAGGTGCTGGGCCTGCAGTTCGGGCGAGGCATGAACGAAGGTGACCACCGGTTCGAGCGCGTCGGCCAGTTCGTTGAGGTTGGCGGCGCGGTCCTTGTAGAGCGCGACCACGGCCTCCAGCGGCGGTCCGGCTTCGGGATCGACGCCGCGCTTGGCCAGGCGGTTGGCGACTTCCGAGGCCAGCCGCTTGTCGTTGGCCTGCTTGATGTAGTGCGCGTTGAGCCAGTCGAGCTTCTCGGTGTTGAACTGGGCCGCGGAGGCGGTGATGTGGTCGAGGTCGAACCACTGGACGAACTGCTCCATCGAGAAGACCTCGTCGTCACCATGGGACCAGCCGAGCCGCGCCAGGTAGTTGAGCACCGCCTCCGGCAGGTAGCCGCGCTCGGCGTAGTCGGTGACGGCCACCGAGTTGCGCCGCTTGGAAAGCTTCTGGCCGTCGTCGCCGAGGATCATCGACAGGTGCGCGTAGAGCGGCACGCTGGCGCCGAGCGCCTTCAGCACGTTGATCTGGCGCGGCGTGTTGTTCACGTGGTCGTCGCCGCGGATGACGTGGGTGATTCCCATGTCCCAGTCGTCGACCACGACGCAGAAGTTGTAGGTCGGCGTGCCATCGGCCCGCGCGATGATGAAGTCGTCGAGTTCGCTGTTGCTGATCTCGATGCGGCCCTTGACCTGGTCGTCCCAGGCGACGGCGCCGTCGAGCGGATTCCTGAAGCGCACCACCGGCTGAACCCCGGCCGGCGGCGCCGGCAGCGTCTTGCCCGGTTCTGGCCGCCAGCGGCCATCGTAGCGCGGCTTCTCCTTCTTCGCTTCCTGCTCGGCGCGCAGGGCGTCCAGTTCTTCCTTGGACGTGTAGCAGTGGTAGGCCGTGCCGGCCGCCAGCATCTGGGCAATGACCTCCTTGTAGCGGTCCATGCGCTGGGTCTGGTAGTACGGGCCTTCATCGTGGCTCAACCCCAGCCATTGCATGCCGTCGAGGATCGCCTGCACCGCCTGCGGCGTCGAGCGTTCGAGGTCGGTGTCCTCGATGCGCAGGATGAAGGTCCCCGCATGGCGGCGCGCATAGGCCCAGGCGAACAGGGCCGTACGGGCGCCGCCGATATGCAGATAGCCGGTGGGACTGGGGGCGAAGCGGGTGCGGACTTGGGACATGTCAGATGGGCCCTCGATGGGCCGCGAATTCTAGCAAGTCCCGCCTGCCCCCGTCCGGCTGGCGATCAGCAGGAATTGTGGCTGCCGTCGCAGAGGGCGCCCGCCTTGCTGTGCTTGCAGCCGCAGAAATAGGCGGTGCCGGATGCCTTCGGCGTATGCGGGACCGGCTCGATGCCGCTGCCCTTGTGGCTGCCGTCGCAGAACGGCTGGCCCTTGCTGCGGCCGCAGGCGCACCACCAGTAGGTCTTGCCGGCTTCGACGGGGACGGCGTAAGGCTCGCGCTGGGCGATGTTCGGATTCGTCATGATGGTTCTCCCTGTGCTCATTCCTTTATAGCCTCGAGCGCCAGCCCGATGGTGACGTCGTCGCCGACGTAGGGCGCGTACTTGCCGGCGTTGAACTCGCTGCGCTTGATGGTCGTGGTGGCGTTGGCGCCGATGGCGTCGCGCTTGAGCATCGGGTGCGGCATGGCCTGGAACGACGTCACCGTGAGCGTCACCGGCTTGGTGATGCCCTTGATGGTCAGGTCGCCGTCGATGGCCACCGGCTTGTCGCCGTCGAAGCGCACCGCCGTCGACTTGAACGTGGCGGTCGGGTAGCGCGAGGTGTCGAGGTAGTCCTCGCCCTGGATGTGCTCGTCGAACAGCTTCGAGCCGGTATCGACCGACTTCATGTCGATCACGACATCGACGGCGCCGGTATGCGCGGCGCGGTCCCAGGTCACCTTGCCGGTGGTCTTGTTGAAGCGCGAGAGCTGTGTCGAATAGCCGAGGTGGCTGTAGGAGAAGCGCGGGAAGGTATGGTTCTGGTCGATGACATAGGTCTCGGGCTGCGCGAACGCAGGCAGCGCGATGGCGGCGGCCGCCAGCAGGGCCAGGCTTTTCATGGTGGACTTCCTCTCTGTGGGGTTGGGGTTTGTCGTTATTTCCCGGCGTTGGCCAGGAAGTGGAACTTGATCT
>DASVZD010000375.1:0-2947 GCA_036391815.1 Rhodocyclaceae bacterium | reverse complement strand
TCCGGCAGCACGGCGCCGGTCATGATGCGGATGCACTCGCCGGGGCCGACCGGCTTGTCATGAGGCCGTCCTGCGAAGGCGCTGCCGGCGATGCGCAAGCGCGTCTCGCCTTCGCCGAGGTCGGCGCTGCGCAGCGCATAGCCGTCCATCGCGGAGTTGTCGTGCGCCGGGACGTCGATCGGCGAGAGCACGTCTGCGGCGACGATCCGGCCGAGCGCCGCCTGCAGGTCGATGCGCTCGGAACCCGATACCGGCGCGACCCGGGACAGGACCAGTGCCTGGGCCTGCGCCACGCTCAGCGATTCGCGGCTGTCCATGCTCATCCTCCGATGTAGGACATTTCGATCTTCTTGAGCGCCTGCGTTTCGGCGCTGCGGATTTCCGAGTAGCGGTCGTCGCGGCCGCTCCAGATGGCCGCGATCGCCGCGGCGATCTCGTCGTCGGTGCGCCCGCCGCGCAGCAGCGCGCGCAAGTCGTGGCCGCTCTGGGCGAACAGGCAGGTGTACAGCATGCCCTCGGTCGACAGGCGCACGCGGGTGCAGTCGCCGCAGAAGGCGTGCGTCACCGAGGAGATGACGCCGACCTCGCCGGCGCCGTCGAGGTAGCGCCAGCGCTCCGCCACCTCGCCCGGATAGGCCGGGGCGACGGGCTCGATCGGAAAGACCTCCGCGATCCGCCGCACCACCTCGGCGGAGGGCACCACGTCCTCGATGCGCCAGCCGTTGGAGACGCCGACGTCCATGTACTCGATGAAGCGCGGGATGTGGCCGGTGCCGCGGAAATGGCGCGCCAGCGGCACGACCTGGTCGTCATTGACGCCGCGCTGCACCACCATGTTGATCTTGACCGGCGCCAGCCCGGCCGCCTGCGCCGCGGCAATGCCCTCCAGCACGCGCGCCACCGGGAAGCCGACATCGTTCATGCGGCCGAAGATTTCGTCGTCCAGCGCATCGAGGCTGACGGTGACGCGGCGCAGCCCTGCGGCCTTCAGGCTTTGCGCGCGCTGGGACAGCAGCGCGCCGTTGGTGGTGAGGGCGATTTCCAGCCCCGGGATGGCGGCCAGCAGCCCGATCAGCCGCTCGGTATCGCGCCGCAGCAGGGGCTCGCCGCCGGTCAGCCGGATCTTCTGCACGCCGAGCGCCGCGAAGATGCGGCCGACGCGGGCGATCTCCTCGAAGGACAGGAGCTTCTCCCGCGGCAGGAAGGGATAGCCGCTGCCGAACACCTCCTTCGGCATGCAGTAGGTGCAGCGGAAGTTGCAGCGGTCAGTGATGGAGATGCGCAGGTCGCGCAGCCTGCGCCCGCGGGCATCGACGAGTATGGGGTCGGTCATGGCATCCAGTATATCCGGGCCGCGGGGAACGCTTCGGCGGCCGGAATTCAACCGGAACTAGAAGGGGAAATCGGCCCATTCTTGCCCTTCAGGGCGCCGGCGGGCGGGCGCAGCATAGGGGCTCGTTTCGTAGAGGAGGCCTTCGTGATAATCCAGTCCGTTGAACTCGTCGCGCTGCCCAACGCTCCGGCCTACCAGGAGAAGATCTACCGGGCGCATATGGACACCGGCGAGGATGTCGATCTGTTTCAGCAGCATTGGGACGTCTATCTGCCGCCCGAGTCCCTGGTTGGATTGACATTGGAGCAGGCCTGGAGGAAGCGAACGGCGAAGATGCTGGCGGTGGCGAGCGGCCAGCATTGACGGGCGCGGGGCCCCAATGAAAAGAGCCCGCCGCGGCGGG
Organism: Rhodocyclaceae bacterium; assembly: GCA_036391815.1. GTDB lineage: Bacteria > Pseudomonadota > Gammaproteobacteria > Burkholderiales > Rhodocyclaceae > Nitricoxidireducens. The sequence continues at coordinate 1,211 of DASVZD010000375.1, read as the reverse complement.
CTCTTTCGCGGGATTCGCGGAATCCCGACTACTTCTTCTTCGCCTTCTTGCCGGCGACGGCGGCCTTGAAGGCGGCGCCGGCGGAGAAGCGGGGGACCGTGGTGGCGGCGATCTTGATGGTCGCGCCGGTCTTCGGGTTCTTGCCGGTGCGCGCGGCGCGCTTGGCGGCCTTGAAGCTGCCGAAGCCGACGAGGGTGACGGCGTCGCCCTTGGAGACGGCCTTGACGACGGCGGCGATGGTGGCGGAGAGCGCCTTTTCGGCGGCAGCCTTGCTGAGGCCGGCGTCCTTGGCGGTGACTTCCACGAGTTCAGACTTGTTCATATAGGTCCTCCCGAGAGTTGATGATTCGTCCGACTGGCTTGGAGCGCGGACATTCTACGACAACCGTTCCGCGGCGGCGGCCGGTGATTGGCTGAACGGCACATCCCGGCTACAATAGCGGCTATGAATACGCAATCTCCTCCGCCCGATTCCGTTCCGCCGCAGCCCCCGGCCCCGCAGCCGCAGGATCCGCGCCGCCGCCTGCGCGAGTTGCTCGCCATTCCGGAACGCGACAGGACGGACGAGCAGTGGGACGAAATCGTCGAACTTGAAATCCAGACGGCGCCCGGCAACCGCATCACGCCGCTTCCCGGCGGAGGCGGCGGTGGTGGTGGCGGCGGCGGCGGCCATGGCGGCGGCGGGCGTCAGCCGCAGCAGCAGAAGAAGTCCCACTTCAAGGGACAGGGCGGCCGCCAGAAGTCCCGCAAGCAGAACAACCCCAACAATCCCTGAGCGGGATCCCCGCTACGCCTTGTTGAGCCGCTTCAGCGCGGCGCGGTTCTGCACCTTGCGGAAGTGCTCCTCGAGGCCGTGCTCCTGGTAGATCGCCAGCAAGGGCTGGAATGCCAGCCGCGCCTGCCGGCCGACCAGCATCTTCTCCATGGTGACGTCCGACATCTGGCGATCGTCGAAGGCCAGCGCGGCGCGGGCGACGTCGACGGCGACCTGGACCGGAACTTCCGAAAGCTCGGCGATGGCGCGGCGCAGGCGCTCGTAGCGCGCCGCGCCGTCCCCGCCCTCGAGCACGGCCAGCACGCATTCGGCCTCGAGGCGGTCGGTCGGGTCCAGCGCTTCGAGATTGACCCCTGCCATCGCCTGGCGGGCTGCGGTGGCCGCCTCGGCGTCGCCGCTGGCCAGCGCGCAACGCGCCATGTTGAGGTTGTCCTCG
>DASVZD010000374.1:0-6371 GCA_036391815.1 Rhodocyclaceae bacterium | reverse complement strand
GCGGCGAGGAGTTCGCCAGCCATGAGCGTGCCGTGCGCGACTGGCGCACGCAGGCGTCGGACGCCTTCGTCAAGGCCTACTTCGAGTCGGCAGACGACGAGACCAGAGCCGCCGCCCCGCTGCTCGACCTGTTCGTCGTCGAAGGCGCGATGGGCGACCTGCACGAGGCGCTCACCCGCCATCCCGAGCGCCTCGAGCTGCTGCTGCGCGGCCTGCCGCCCGAGCGGCGCGGAAGCTGAGGCCGGCCATGGGCGACTGGGACATGCTGCTCGAACCGCTCCGCGCCTTCATGCTCGAGGCGGCCGGCATGCTGCCGAAGCTGCTGCTCGCCGCCATCGTCGTGGTGGCCGGCTGGCTGGTCGCCAAGGCCTTGCGCCTGGCCGTGGAGAAGGGGCTGCGCGCCATGAACCTGCACGTCCTCACCGAGCGCGCGGGCACCGACGAGCTGCTGCAGTCGGGCGGCGCGCACATCGACACCATCGGCCTGATCGGGCTGCTCGCCTATTGGCTGACCCTCCTCGCCGCGCTGGTGCTGGCCTTCAACAGCCTCGAGCTCGCCTACGTGACGGAGACGGTCGGGCGGCTCGCCATGTTCGTGCTGCGGCTGATCGTCGCCGTGGTGATCGTCGCCTACGGCGCCTACTTCGCGCGCTTCATCGAATCCCGCGTGCTCGCCCACGGCCGCGCCTACGGCGTGGCCGACGCCGAGCTGCTGGCGACGCTGGCGCGCTACGCGGTGCTGGCCTTCGTGCTGCTGATCGCCCTCGACCAGATGGACATCGGCGGCGACGTCATCCGCGAGAGCTTCCTGATCCTGCTGGCCGGCGTCGTCTTCGCCCTGGCGCTGGCCTTCGGCCTCGGCGGCCGCCGCTGGGCGGCCGGCCTGCTCGACCGCTGGTGGGCGCGCCGGCGCGACCGCGCGGAAAAACGCTGAGGAGAACCCCATGCCCTACCCGAAGATCCTTGCCATGGTGATGGCCGGCGGCGAAGGCTCCCGGCTCTACCCGCTGACGGTGCAGCGCTCCAAGCCGTCGGTGCCGTTCGGCGGCCGCTACCGCATCGTGGACTTCGTCATCAGCAACCTGGTGAACTCCGGCATCTACGCGATCTACCTGCTGGTGCAGTACAAGTCGCAGTCGCTGATCGAGCACGTGAACCACGCCTGGGCGTTCTCGCACATCCTGCCCGACCAGTTCGTCACCGTGGTGCCGCCGCAGATGCGCGAGGGGCCCGAATGGTTCCAGGGCACCGCCGACGCCGTGCGCCAGAACCGCAACCTGATCGCCATCCACCGGCCCGACCTGGTCGCCGTGTTCGGCGCCGACCACATCTACCGCATGGACCTGCGCCAGATGGTGCGCTTCCACCGCGACCAGCGCGCCCAGGTCAGCGTCGCGGCGCTGCCGGTGCCGGTTGCCAGCGCGCACGAGTTCGGCATCATCACCGCCGACGGCGCCGGCCGCGTCACCGACTTCAAGGAAAAGCCGGCGCAGCCGGCGCCGATGCCCGACCGCCCCGACTACGCCTATGCCTCGATGGGCAACTACCTGTTCGACACCGAGCTGCTGCTCGAGGCCCTGGAGGAGACCGAGCGGCGCGGCGAGAGCGACTTCGGCCGCCACATGCTGCCGCGCCTGATCGCCGACGGCCGCTGCCGCGTCTGCGCCTACAACTTCTCGCAGAACCAGGTGCCCGGCGTGCGCGCCTACGAGGACGCCGCCTACTGGCGCGACGTCGGCACGGTCGACGCCTACTTCGCCGCCAACATGGACACGCTCGGCGCCGAGCCGCGCTTCAACGCCTTCAACCCGCGTTGGCCGATCACCTCGAGCAACTACCAGGGCCCGAGCGCGCGCTTTGCCGACGCTCGCGTGAAGAACAGCCTGGTCGGCGACGGCACCATGGTGAAGGGGGCCACCATCCGCAACTCCATCGTGCGCCGCGAGGTGATGATCGAGGAGGACGTGCACATCGACAGCTCGATCGTCATGGACTACGTGGTGATCCGCAAGGGCGCCCGGCTGCACCGCGTCATCGTCGATCGCTTCAACGAGATTCCCGCCGGCATGCGCATCGGCTACGACCGCGCCGCCGACGAGCAGGCCGGCTTCCACGTCACGCCGTCGGGCATCGCCGTGATCGCGCGCGGCAATGCCGGCCGCACCGGCTTCTACGACCAGCGGAGCTGGCCGTGATCGCCCCCATCCGCGCGGTCTGGCCGGGCCAGCCCTATCCCGCCGGCGCCACCTGGGACGGCGAGGGCGTCAACTTCGCGCTGTTCTCCGAGCATGCCAGCAAGGTCGAGCTGTGCCTGTTCGACGACAAGGGCCGGCGCGAGACCGAGCGCATCGAGCTGCGCGAGAAGACCGACCAGGTCTGGCACTGCTACCTGCCGGAAGCGCGGCCGGGACTGCTCTACGGCTACCGCGTGCACGGCCCCTACGAGCCGAAGCAGGGGCACCGCTTCAACGCCTGCAAGCTGCTGCTCGACCCGTATGCGCGCGACATCGCCGGCAGCGTGCGCTGGAGCGACGCCCACTTCGGCTACCGCATCGGCCATCGCGCCGGCGACCTGTCGTTCGACCGCCGCGACGACGCCGCCGGCATGCCGAAGTGCCGCGTCGTCGACACCGCGTTCACCTGGGGCGACGACCGACCCCCGCGCACGCCGTGGAACGAGACGCTGATCTGCGAGCTGCACGTCAAGGGCTTCACCCAGCTGCATCCCGGCATCCCGGCGGCCCTGCGCGGCAGCTACGCGGGGCTGGCCACCGCGCCGGTGATCGATTTCCTCCAGCGGCTGGGCATCACCGCCGTCGAGCTGATGCCGGTGCATACCTTCGTCGACGACCGCATCCTGGTCGAGAAGGGGCTGTCGAACTACTGGGGCTACAACTCGATCGGCTTCTTCGCGCCCGACGCGCGCTACGCGGCCGGCCACGACCCGATGCAGGAATTCAAGACCATGGTGAAGACCCTGCATTCGGCGGGCATCGAGGTGATCCTCGACGTCGTCTACAACCATACCGCCGAGGGCAACGAGCTGGGGCCGACGCTGTGCTTCCGCGGCATCGACAACGCCGCCTACTACCGGGTGTCGGGGCCCGACCCGCGCTACTACCTGGACTACACCGGCTGCGGCAACACGCTCAACCTGCGCCACCCGCGCGTGCTGCAGCTGATCATGGACAGCCTGCGCTACTGGGTGCAGGAGATGCACGTCGACGGCTTCCGCTTCGACCTCGCCTCGGCGCTGGCGCGCGAGCTGCACGAGGTGGACCGCCTCGGCGCCTTCTTCGACATCATCCACCAGGACCCGGTGATCTCGCGCGTCAAGCTGATCGCCGAGCCGTGGGACCTGGGCGAGGGCGGCTACCAGGTCGGCAACTTCCCGATCGGCTGGGTCGAATGGAACGACCGCTACCGCGACGCCGTGCGCGCCTACTGGAAGGGCGACGGCGGCCTGATCGGCGAGTTCGCCTACCGCGTCACCGGCTCCTCCGACCTCTATGCCTCGAGCGGGCGGCGGCCCTACGCCAGCATCAACTTCATCACCGCCCACGACGGCTTCACGCTGCAGGACCTGGTCAGCTACAACGACAAGCACAACGAGGCCAACGGCGAGGGCAACCGCGACGGCAGCGATCGCAACCTGTCGTGGAACTGCGGCGCCGAGGGAGCGACGGACGATGCCGTCATCAAGCTGCTGCGCGAGCGCCAGAAGCGCAACCTGATGGCGACGCTGCTGCTCTCCCAGGGCGTGCCGATGCTGCAGGCCAAGGACGCCCTGTCGGCCAGCCAGGGCGGCAACAACAACGCCTACTGCCAGGACGGCGAGATCAGCTGGGTGGACTGGACGCTGGATGCCGCCCAGCTGGACTTCCTCGACTTCGTGCGCAGCGTCGCCAGGCTGCGGCGCGAGCATCCGGTGTTCCATCGCCGCAGCTTCTTCCAGGGGCGCGACATCAAGGGCAGCGGCGTCAAGGACGTGCTGTGGCTCGATCCGAGCGGACGCGAGATGAGCGACGCCGAATGGCAGGCCTCGTTCGCGCGCTCGCTGGGGATGTTCCTGGCCGGCGGCGGCCTCGACGAGAGCGACGCGCGCGGGCACCGCGTCCGCGACGACGATTTCCTGCTGCTGTTCAACGCCCACCACGAGCCGGTGCCCTTCCGCCTGCCGGGCGGCGACGCCGGGCTGCTGTGGGAGCCGCTGTTCGACACCGCCGCCTACGACCCCAACGGCGGCGCGCCCGCGCGTCGCGGCGGCGACGACTACCCGCTCGAGGGCCGCTCGATGGCGCTGTTCCGGTCGGGGCGCGCGGATGGCGCGAAGGACGTTTGATGACATCTTCGTGTTCTGCTTTTGTCCGCGCTCGGTCCGCTGGTGTGGCCTGCTGCGCTCCATGTCCTCCGGCGGACAAAGGCGATAAGGCGTCCGCCTCCTCCTTTACTTACGCGCAGCAGGCCACCCCACCGAACCGGCGGATGACTGCTTGGAAATCCGCCAGCCGAAAGCGCCGCGGAGCCAAGCCGCGGGTGGCGGGGGGGCGTCGACGCGTAGGTAAAGGAGGCCGTGCAGCGGCCGACGGAGGACACGCAGCGTCGACGCCCCCCGTCGCCCGCGGCGGTTCCATCGCGCCCCCCAACGAACCCAACCGGAGCATTTAACATGAAACGCACCCACGCCATGCCGTTCGGCGCCGAGGTGGCGGACGGCGGCGTGCGCTTCCGCCTGTGGGCACCCTCCGCGCGCCAGGTCGACCTCTGTCTTGGCGACGACCTCGCCAAGCTGCCAATGGAGTCCCGCCCGGACGGCTGGTTCGAACTGCACGGCGAGGGCGTCCCCGCCGGCAGCCGCTACCGCTTCCGCATCGACGGCGGCATCGAGGTGCCCGATCCGGCCTCGCGCTTCAATCCCGACGACGTGCATGCGCCGAGCGAGGTGGTCGATCCGCAGGCGTTCGACTGGAACGACGGCGACTGGCGCGGCCGTCCCTGGCACGAGGCGGTGATCTACGAGCTCCACGTCGGCGCCTTTTCGCCCGAAGGGACCTTCGCCGGGGTCATGCAGCGCCTCGACTACCTGGCCGACCTCGGCGTCACCGCCATCGAACTGATGCCGGTGGCCGACTTCCCCGGCCGGCACAACTGGGGCTACGACGGCGTGCTGCCGTTCGCGCCCGACAGCCGCTACGGCCGCCCCGAGGACCTGAAGGCGCTGGTGCAGGCGGCCCACGCGCACGGCCTGATGATGTTCCTCGACGTCGTCTACAACCATTTCGGCCCGGAGGGCAACTACCTGGCGAGCTATGCCGCGCCCTTCTTCACCGACCGCCACAAGACGCCGTGGGGCGACGCCATCGGCTTCGACGGCCCGGAAGGCGACACCGTGCGCGGCTTCTTCATCCACAACGCCCTCTACTGGCTGGAGGAGTACCGCTTCGACGGCCTGCGCTTCGACGCCGTGCACGCCATCCCCGATCCCGGCCGCCAGCGCCTGCTGGTCGACCTCGCCGAAGCCGTGCGCAGCGGGCCGGCGCGCGAGCGCCACATCCATCTGGTGCTGGAGAACGACGCCAACGAGGCACGCTACCTCCGTCATCCGCAGGACGCGGCGAAACTCTACGACGCGCAGTGGAACGACGACGTCCATCATGCCGTGCACGCGCTGATCACCGGACAGGCGGACGGCTATTACGCCGACTACGCCGCGGAGCCCATCGCCCACCTGTGCCGCTGCCTGGCCGCCGGCTTCGCCTGGCAGGGCGAGCCCTCGGGCTTCCGCGGCGGTGCCGCGCGCGGCGAGGACACCGCTGGGCTGCCGCCCGACGCCTTCGTCGCCTTCCTGCAGAACCACGACCAGGTCGGCAACCGCGCCTTCGGCGAGCGCATCGGCGCGCTGGCCGAGCCGCGCGCCGTCGACGCCGCCACCTCGCTGCTGCTGCTGTCGCCCTTCCCGCCGCTGCTGTTCATGGGCGAGGAGTTCTGCGCCGCGACGCCCTTCCTGTTCTTCTGCGACTTCGGCCCCGACCTCGCGCGGGCCGTCACCGCGGGACGCCGCGCCGAGTTCGCGCGCTTCGCCGGCTTCGCCGATCCCGCCCGGCGCGAAGACATCCCCGACCCCGGCGCCGACGCAACCTTCGCGCGCTCGCGCCTCGACTGGGCCGCCGTGACGAAGCCGCCGCACGCCCGCTGCCTCAAGCGCACCAGGCAGCTGCTCGACCTGCGGCGGCGCGAGATCGTGCCGCGGCTGGCCGGCATCGGCACCGGCAAGTGCACGACGCGCCGCTTCGGCCGCCATGCGCTGTCGGCCAGCTGGATCCTCGGCGACGGCGCGCGGCTCAGCGTGGCGGCGAACCTCGGCCGCACCA
>DASVZD010000373.1:0-10839 GCA_036391815.1 Rhodocyclaceae bacterium | reverse complement strand
CCGCCATCCCATGGCGTGGTGCTGGCGGCAGAGCGTACGCGATTTGCGCCGCCGGCCGTCGTCGCGCCGGTCTTCACCCCGGCAGCCGCTGCGCCGCCCTACGCTTCCCGCGCGCCGCCGTTCGATTCCTGAAAGCGCCTGATCGCCGGTCGCCTCGCCGCGACCGGTTTCGTCACTGCTTGATGGAGAACGTCCATGAAGATTTGCCATATGTCACTGCTGGCGGCCTTGGCCGCCATGCCGCTCGGTGCCGCCGCGGCGGACGATGCCGATATTCGCGCGCTGCGCGAAGAGCTGGCGCGCCTGCGCAGCACTTATGAGAAGCGCATCGACGCGCTGGAACAGCGCCTCGCGCGAGCCGAGACCAAGGCCACGGCCGCCGAAGCCAAGGCCGATAGCATCGGCGCCGCGCCGCCGCCGGCGCCCGTTGCCGCGGCCCCGGCGGGCGGCGCCAACGCCTTCAATCCCAACGTCTCGCTGATCCTCTCGGGGCTCTACAGCAACCTGTCGAAGGACCCGGCCGATCACCGCATCACCGGCTTCCATCTGCCGAATGCCGTGCTCGACGGAAACCGGCCGCAGCGCGGCTTCAGCCTGACCGAAAGCGAGCTCGGCATCGCGGCCAACATCGATCCGATGTTCTACGGGTCCATGGCCTTCGCCGTCCACCCCGACGACACGGTGTCGACCGAGGAAGCCTTCATCCAGACCACCTCGCTGCCGCAAGGCTTCACGCTCAAGGCCGGCCGCTGGTTCTCCGGCATCGGCTACCTCAACGAGCAGCACGCGCACACCTGGGACTTCGTCGATGCGCCGCTCGCCTACACGGCCTTCCTCGGCGGGCAGTTCAACAACGATGGCGTTCAGCTGCGCTGGCTGGCGCCCACCGACACCTTCGTCGAGCTTGGCGCCGAGGCCGGCCGCGGCCAGAGCTATCCGGGCAGCGGACGCAACAAGAACGGGTCGGGCGCCAGCGCCGTCTTCGCGCACGTCGGCGACGACATCGGCGACAGCAACAGCTGGCGCGCCGGGCTGTCCTACCTGACCACCTCGCCGCAGGACCGCCGCTGGGACGACATCGACGCGGCGGGCGCCGCGGTGACGAACAGCTTCAGCGGGTCGAGCCGGCTGTGGATCGCCGACGGCGTCTGGAAGTGGGCGCCCCACGGCAACGCCACCATCCGCAACTTCAAGCTGCAGGGCGAATACCTGCGGCGCCTCGAGGACGGGACGGTGAACTACGGCCTGGCGACGCCCGGCAGCTATGCGGCGACGCAGTCGGGCTGGTACCTGCAGGGCATCTACCAGTTCGCGCCCTACTGGCGCGTCGGCCTGCGCACCGAGCGGCTCAGCAACGGCAGCGTCGACTACGGTGTGAACGACGCGCTCTTGCTGCGCCCCGACTATGCGCCGAAGCGCAACAGCCTGATGTTCGACTACAACCCGAGCGAGTTCAGCCGGGTGCGCTTCCAGCTCGCCCAGGACAAGTCGCGCCAGGGCGTCAGCGACAACCAGTTCTTCGTCCAATACCAGATGAGCCTGGGCGCGCACGGCGCGCACAAGTTCTAGGAGTCCGCCATGAACAGAATCGTTCGGTCCCTGGCGTGCGCGCTGCTTGCCGCGTTCGCCCTGCCTGCCGCCGCCGCCCTCAACATCCTCGCCTGCGAGCCCGAATGGGGCGCGCTGGCGCAGGAACTCGGCGGCGACAAGGTGAGCGTGTATGTCGCCACCAACGCCTTCCAGGATCCGCACCGCATCCAGGCCAAGCCCAGCCTGCTGGCGCGCGCCCGCAACGCCGACCTGCTGGCCTGCACCGGCGCGCAGCTCGAGATCGGCTGGCTGCCGATCCTCCAGCAGCAGGCGGGCAACGCCAGGATCCAGATCGGCCAGCCCGGCTACTTCGAGGCGGCCCAGTACGTGCGCATGCTGGAGGTGCCGAGCAGCGTCGATCGTTCGATGGGCGACGTGCACCCGGGCGGCAACCCGCACATCCAGACCGATCCGCGCAACATCGGGCTGGTTGCGCCCGCGCTGGCGCAGCGCATGGCCGCGATCGATCCGGCCAACGCCGCGTTCTACCAGGCCAACGCGAAATCGTTCGCCACCCGCTGGAGCGCGGCGATCCAGCAATGGAACCGCGAGGCGGCGCCCCTCAAGGGCATGCCGGTGGTGGTCCACCACAAGGCCTTCACCTACCTGGAAGACTGGCTCGGCCTGCGCGAGGTGGCGACGCTCGAGCCGAAGCCGGGCGTCGAGCCGACGGCCGCCCACCTGTCGGAGGTGCTGGCGCAGATGCGGTGGCAACCGGCCAAGGCCATCGTGCGGTCGGTGTACAACGACCCGCGCGGCTCCGAATGGCTTTCCGAGCAGACGAAGATCCCGGTCGTGGTGCTGCCGTTTACCGTCGGCGGCTCGGACAAGGCGAAGGACCTGTTCGGTCTCTACGACGACACCGTGCAGCGGCTGCTCGCCGCCGCCAGACAGGTGGCGCCATGAGCCTCGACGCCTTCAGCGCCGTGATCCTGCTGCCGGCCTTCCTCGCCGGCCTGCTGGTGCTGGCGACGCACGTGCCGCTCGGCATGCAGGTGCTGTCGCGCGGCATCGTCTTCATCGACCTCGCCATCGCGCAGATCGCCTCCCTCGGTGTCATCGGGGCCGACCGCTTCGGCTTCGAGCCGGACGGCTGGGTGGCGCAGGCCGCGGCGATCGCGGCGGCGCTGCTCGGCGCCGGCCTGCTGACCTGGACCGAGAAGCGCTGGCCGGACGAGCAGGAGGCGCTCATCGGCGTCCTCTTCGCGCTCGCTGCCTGCGGCGGCATGATCCTGGTCGCCAACAGCCCGCACGGCGGCGAGCACCTGCAGGACCTGCTGGCCGGGCAGATCCTGTGGGCGAGCTATGCGCACCTGGTTCCCGTCGCGATCCTCACCGCGGTGATCCTGCTGTTGTGGTTCCGCTTCGGCGAGCGGCTGGGGCGCTTCGGCTTCTACGGCGTGTTCGCCTTCGCGGTGACGGCCTCGGTGCAGCTGGTCGGCGTCTACCTGGTGTTCGCCAGCCTGATCATTCCCGCGCTGGCGACGCGCGGCTACGCGCGCAAGCGCCTCGGGGTCGCCTACGCCATCGGCGCCGCCGCCTATGCGGTCGGACTCGGCCTGTCGACGCTGTTCGACCTGCCGGCCGGCCCCGTCATCGTCTGGACGCTGGCGGCGGCCGGCATCGTCGTCCATCGCTTCGGCGCACCGGTCGCCGCGGCGTCCGATGCGGTAAGCTAGGCTGCAACGAACGACACCGAGGAACCCTCATGGAGCAATACCACGGCACCACCATCCTCTCCGTCCGCCGCGGCAACCGCGTCGCGCTGGGCGGCGACGGCCAGGTCACGCTGGGCAACGTGGTGATCAAGGCGACCGCGCGCAAGGTGCGCCGCATCTACAACGACCAGATCCTGGCCGGCTTCGCGGGCGGCACGGCGGATGCCTTCACCCTGTTCGAGCGCTTCGAGGCCAAGCTGGAGAAGCACCAGGGCAACCTGCTGCGGGCGGCGGTGGAGCTGGCCAAGGACTGGCGCACCGACCGCATGCTGCGGCGGCTGGAAGCGATGCTGGCGGTGGCGGATCGCGAGCACTCGCTGGTGATCACCGGCAACGGCGACGTGCTGGAGCCGGAGCAGGGCATCGTGGCCATCGGCAGCGGCGGCGCCTACGCGCAGTCGGCGGCGCGGGCGCTGCTGGAGAATACCGAGATGCCGCCGGCGGAAATCGTCGCCAAGTCGCTGGGCATCGCCGGCGACCTGTGCATCTACACCAACCAGAATCACCTCATCGAGACGCTGGAGTAGGGCGTTCGCCGTCGATGCGCCGGCGCCACTTGGCGCGCGGCGGTTTCTCGATCACCAGCGCATGGCCGTCCGGCAGCGCCATGGCGAGGAACTCGCGGCCGTCGTGCTCGAGCCGGTAGATGGTGGTCGCGCCCAGTGCCCGCGACGCCAGGCGCTTCGACCCCGCCAGCAGGTTCGCCAGTTCCTCGCGGCTGACCGCCTTCCAGTCGATGTCCTTCATGCCGGCGTTTCCATGCGCACGCGCTCCTCGAATTCCGCCACGGCGAGCGGGCGTCCGAAGAAGTAGCCTTGCACCTGGTCGCAGCCGAGGCGCTCGAGCACCAGCACCTGGTCTTCCATCTCGACGCCTTCGGCGACCACCTTGAGGCCGAGCGTGCGGGCCAGCGCCACCACCGCGGCGGCGATGGCGGCATCGTCGGCGTTGCTGTGCACGTCGCGTACGAAGGAGCGGTCGATCTTCACCTCGTCGATGGGGAAGCGCCGCAGGTAGGACAGGCTCGAATAGCCGGTGCCGAAGTCGTCGAGCGACAGCGCGATGCCCAGCTTGCGGATCGAGTACATGGCGCCCAGCGCCCGCTCGGCGTCCTGCATGACCATGCTCTCGGTCAGCTCGAACACGAACGCGTGCGGGTCGGCGGTGGTTTCCTTCAGGGCGTCGGACACCAGGTCGGGCAGGTTCTCCAGGCGGAACTGCCGCGCCGACAGGTTGATGGAGAGCTTCAGCGGCGGCAGGCCGGCGTCGCGCCACGCGGCCTGCTGGCGCATCGCCTCGTGCATCACCCAGGCGCCGAGCGGCACCACCAGCCCGGTCTCCTCCGCCAGCGGGATGAACTCGTTCGGATGCACCAGCCCGATCTGCGGATGCTGCCAGCGCACCAGCGCCTCGGCGCCGACGACGCGGCGCGTGGCGAGGTCGATCTTCGGCTGGTAGTGGAGCAGCAGTTCCTTGCGCTCGATGGCACGGCGCAGCGCGCCTTCCATGTCGATGCGCTCGACCGCCATGTCGGCCATCTCGGGCGAGAAGCGGCGCACGCTGTTGCGGCCGTGTTCCTTGACGCGGTACATGGCGATGTCGGCGTTGCGCAGCAGCGTCTCGCCGTGCTCGCCGTCGCGCGGGTAGAGCGAAATGCCGATGCTGGCGCCGACGTAGGCCTCGCGCTGGCCGACATGGACGGGCGCCGCGAGCGCCTCGGTGATCTTGTGCGCGATGCCGTCGACGTCGTCGGCCGTGACGAGGTCGGCCAGCACGATGACGAACTCGTCGCCGCCGAGCCGGGCGACCGTATCGGACTCGCGCACGCAGGCGCGCAGGCGGTTGGCGACTTCCTTCAGCAGGTCGTCGCCGGCGGAGTGGCCGAAGGCGTCGTTGACGTGCTTGAAGTGGTCGAGGTCGAGCAGCATTACGGCGACCAGGCGGTTCGAGCGCCGCGCGAAGGCGATCGACTGCGCGATGCGGTCGTGCAGCAGGGTGCGGTTGGCCAGCCCGGTGAGGTTGTCGTGCGTCGCCTGGTGCTCGATGGCGTGCTGATAGTGGATGCGTTCGGAAACGTCGTTGATGACGCTGACGAAGTGCGTCGTCTTCTCGGTCGAGGTGTCGCTGATCGGCGCGATGTGCAGCTCGTTCCAGAACAGCGAGCCGTCCTTGCGGTAGTTGCGCAGCACGGCGTGGCCGGCGCGCTTCTCGTGCAGCGCGGCGCGAATCTCGTTGAGGCCCGGTTGCGCGAGGTCGTCGCGCACCAGGAAGCGGCCTTCGCGGCCGATGACTTCGGCGGCGGCGTAGCCGGTGATGCGCTCGAAGGCCGGATTGACGTACATCACCGAGTGGTCGTCGGCCGTCGCCCGGCTGATCATGATGCCGTTCGACGACGATGCCAGCGCCTGCTCGTGGATCGACAGCGCCTGCGCCATCTCGTGGAGTTGCGTGGTGTCTTCCTTGATGGCGATCATGCGCGAGATGCGGCCGTCGGCGTCGCGGATCGGCGAGATCGTCTGGCGCTCCCAGTAGACGGTGCCGTCCTTGCGCCGGTTGCGCATGTCGCCCTGCCAGCGCAGGCCTTCGTTCACGGCGGTCCACAGCCCGCGATAGACGTCCGCCGGCGTCTCGCCCGACTTCCACAGCGAAGGCAGCTGGCCGATGACTTCCTCGGGCGTGTAGCCGGTCAGCGCGGTCAGGCTGGGATTGCAGTACTCGATGCGGCCGCGGGCGTCGGTGATCACCACGCCGAACGGGCTCTGCTCGATGGCGCGCGACAGCAGGTCGAGCTGCGCCTGCGCGGCGTCGCGCTGGCGCTCGGCGGCCAGCGATTCGATGCCGAAGGCGAGGTCGTCGGCCAGGGTCGCGAGCACGTGGAGCTCGTCGTCGCCCGGCAGCCCGTCTTCCTCGCGGCGCGCCACGGTGAGCGTGCCGAGCCGCCGGCCCTGGTGGCGCAGCGGCAGCGAGAAGGCGTTGGGCACGAAGGTCCAGCTCTGGCTGCTTCCCGGGCCGGCCGGTTCGCCCAGCATCACCTCGACGTGGCCGTAGGCGCCAGTGGTGGACAGCAGGCGGCACAGGCAGGAGATCAGCGCATCCGGATCGCGGGCGCGCTGCAGGCAGTCGCTCCATTCCGCGAAGAGATCGAGGGATTGCCGCAGCCGCTGGATCTGCTCGGCCTGGCTGGGCGGATGATCTCCCTTCCTGCGGTCAGGTGATGTCTTTGTCATTGGGCGACGCTCTGACTTTCGTGGGATCATAGCAGGCCGTCCGTCGAACTGTGAAATAATGATTCCCATGCTTCCCACGACTCCCATGACCCCCGCGGAAATCGTTTCCGAGCTGGACAAGCACATCGTCGGGCAGGCCGATGCCAAGCGGGCGGTGGCCATCGCGCTGCGCAACCGCTGGCGCCGGGCGCAGGTGGCCGAGCCGCTGCGCAACGAGATCACGCCCAAGAACATCCTGATGATCGGCCCGACCGGCGTCGGCAAGACCGAGATCGCGCGCCGCCTGGCCCGGCTGGCCAACGCGCCGTTCATCAAGGTCGAGGCGACCAAGTTCACCGAGGTCGGCTACGTCGGCCGCGACGTCGACACCATCGTGCGCGACCTCGCCGAGACCGCCATCAAGGACGCCCGCGAGCAGGCGATGCGCGGGGTGCGCAGCCGCGCCATGGATGCCGCCGAGGACCGCATCCTCGACGTGCTGCTGCCGCCGGCGCGCACCGGCTTTGGCGACGCCGCGCCCGCCGACGATTCCTCGGGCACGCGCCAGAAGTTCCGCAAGAAGCTGCGCGAGGGCGAGCTCGACGACAAGGAGATCGAGGTCGAGGTCGCGGCGGCCTCGCCGCACATGGAGATCCTGGCGCCGCCAGGAATGGAAGACCTGACGCAGCAGATCCAGGGCATGTTCCAGAACCTCGGCGGTGCGCGGCGCAAGCACCGCAAGATGAGGATCCGTGACGCCATGAAGGCGCTGGCCGACGAGGAAGCGGCGCGCATGATCAACGACGACGACGTCAAGACGCTGGCGCTGAAGAACGTCGAGCAGAACGGCATCGTCTTCCTCGACGAGATCGACAAGATCGCCTCGCGCTCCGAGACGCAGGGCGCCGACGTCTCGCGCCAGGGCGTGCAGCGCGACCTGCTGCCGCTGGTCGAGGGCACCACGGTGTCGACCAAGTACGGCATGATCAAGACCGACCACATCCTGTTCATCGCCAGCGGCGCCTTCCACCTCGCCAAGCCGTCCGACCTGATTCCCGAGTTGCAGGGGCGTTTCCCGATCCGCGTCGAGCTCGATTCGCTGTCGGTCGACGATTTCGAGCGCATCCTCACGCAGACCGACGCTTGCCTGACGCGCCAGTACCAGGCGCTGCTGGGTACCGAGGAAGTGACGCTGACGTTCACCGAAGACGGCATCCGCCGGCTCGCCGAGATCGCCTTCCAGGTCAACGAGAAGACCGAGAACATCGGCGCGCGCCGGCTGTACACGGTGATGGAGAAGCTGCTCGAGGAGGTGTCCTTCGACGCCGGCGCCAAGGGCGCGATGGCGGTGACGGTCGATGGCGCCTACGTGGATGCGCGGCTGGCGACCCTGGCCAGGAACGAGGATCTGTCGCGGTACGTCCTTTAGGTCTTCTTTCGGAGCGCGCTCTGGCCGGCGAGACGCGCTGTTCCGGGGAGGACGCCCGCAGCGGCGCTGTCCAGGCCGCGCCTCTCCGCGAGTTGAAATGAGCAATTGCTGCCCTCCGCCTGAAGACGACGCAAAGCACCCGCGGAAGCGTTGTCCCGTTTGCCGCAATCAATGCGGAGAAGTGTCGGCGCGAACGATCGCGCATCACGTTGCAAACGCCTGGGACTGGGCACCGACCGCGAACCGCCATTTCTTCTGCGACGCCCCGGGATGCGAGGTGGTCTATTTCGATGAGGGTGGCACGATCATTCCCAGGTCGCGGTTGCGCACGCGAGTTGGGGTAAAAGAGGAAGCGGGCGACGCTCTTCTTTGTTACTGCTTCGGCGTCGACAGGGATGCCTTTCAGCGCAACCCGGCGGTTAAGCAATTCGTGATGGCGCAGACGAAGGCCGGTTTGTGCTCGTGCGACACCAGCAACCCGTCCGGACGCTGCTGCCTCAAGGATTTCCCGAAGCGGCCGCCTTGAGCGACCGCCGTGGGTCGCAGGAGACGTCGGTCCGCCCCCGGCTACGCGATCTCAACGGCCGCCTTCTTCTGCCCGAGGCGCGCCGACGGCTCCAGATACAAGGATGGCAGCAGCACGGCGCCGGTGACGCGCACGTTTACGGCAACAGCGACTCGCGCTGGAACAGCTCGGACACGGTCTCGCGCTGCCGCACCAGGTGCGTCGCCGCGCCGTCGACGATGATCTCGGCGGCGCGCGGGCGGCTGTTGTAGTTGGAGCTCATCGCCATGCCGTAGGCGCCCGCCGACATGACGGCCAGCAGGTCGCCGGCGGCCAGCGCCAGCTTGCGGCCATGGCCGAGGAAGTCGCCCGACTCGCAGACGGGGCCGACGATGTCGTAGGCCTGTTCGTCGCCGCGACGCGGCGCAACCGGGCGGATGTCATGCCAGGCGTCGTAGAGCGCCGGCCGCGCCAGGTCGTTCATGGCGGCGTCGACGACGGCGAAATTCTTCTCCTCGCCGTGCTTGAGGAACTCGACGCGGGTGAGCAGCAGGCCGGCATTGCCGACCAGCGAACGGCCGGGCTCGAGCAGCAGCTTCTCCTGGCGGCCGGCCAGCGCCTTGAGGGTCGGCGCCAGGTAGTCCTGCGCGGCGGGCGCCTGCTCGTCGTGGTAGGTGATGCCCATGCCGCCGCCGATGTCGATGTGCTGCAGGATGATGCCTTCGGCCGCCAGCGCGTCGACGAGGACGAGCAGCTTTTCCGCCGCTTCTGCGGCCGGCGCCGGATCGAGCAGCTGCGAGCCGATGTGGCAGTCGATGCCGCGGATCGCCAGGTGCGGCAGGGTGCGTGCATGCCGGTAGAGCGCCAAGGCGTCGGCATACGGGACGCCGAACTTGCTGCTCTTGAGTCCGGTGGAGATGTAAGGGTGGGTCTTCGGGTCGACGTTCGGGTTGACGCGGAAGGCGATGGGCGCACGCTTGCCCAGGGCGGCGGCGACTTCGTCCAGGCGCTCGAGTTCGGCGGCCGATTCGACGTTGAAGCAGTAGATGCCGGCCTCCAGCGCGGCGCGCATCTCGTCGCGCGACTTGCCGACGCCCGAGAACACCACCTTGCCGGGATCGCCGCCGGCGGCCAGCACGCGTGCCAGTTCGCCGCCGGAAACGATGTCGAAGCCGGCGCCGAGGCGCGCGAACACGCCCAGGATGGCGAGGTTGGAGTTGGCCTTGACGGCGTAGCAGATGGTCGCGTTGCGGCCTTGCAGGGCATCCCGGTAGCCGGCGAACGCCTCGCGCAGCGCCTTCAGCGAATAGACGTAGCAGGGGGTGCCGAAGCGCGCAGCGATGTCGGCCAGCGGAACGTCTTCGACCTGCAAGGCGCCGTTCTTCAGCGCGAAGGCGCTCACTGCGCGGTCCCCGTCGGGGGCTTGCTGCTATTATCCGGCGACGTCGCCGCGCTTTCCGGCGCTGGCTGCGCGGTGGCCGGCGCGGATTGGGCCGGCTTCGGCGGCGGCAGATTCTTGGGCGGCAGGGTCAGCGGACCTTTCGTGCCGCATGCGGCGACCGACAGGACCGCGAAGATCAATGAAAGACGGCGCATAGAGGGGAATCCGACAAAGCCGGAATCCTAACATGGAGGCCATTTTGGACGAACGCGAATTCAACCGCGAGGCGGACGCGATGCTGGCGAGAATCGAGGCGGCGCTGGACGCCTGCGACGCCGACCTCGATTACGAGATCATGCCCGGCGGGGTGATCGAGATCGAGTTCGACGACGGCAGCAAGATCATCGTCAACCGCCATGCGGCGGCCCGGGAGATCTGGGTGGCCGCGCGCTCCGGCGGCTATCACTTCAAGTTCGACGGCGGGCGCTGGGTGGGAACGCGCGACGGCGCCGGACTGATGGAGGCGCTGTCGCGCTGCGCCAGCGAACAGGCCGGCGCAGCCGTCCGGCTGGCTTAGCCCTTTTCGGCGGCCGCGGCCGCCTTGTCCTTCCTGTCGACGGGCTTCGGCTTGGCGTCCTGTACCGGCGCCGGCGCCTGCTGAGGCTTCTCGGCGGCCTTCGCCTTGGCGTCGGGCTTTGCCTCCGGCTTGGTTTCCTGCTTGGCTTCGGGCGCCGGCACGACGATATGGGGAACCTGGTTGGCGTCGGGCCCTGCCGCTGCCGGTGTTTCGTCGGGCGGCGGCAAATGTTCCTTGTAGACGTATTCGCGCGCCGGGCCGCGGCCGCCGGGATCGCTGGCGGAGACGGAGACCAGACCGGGCGGCGTCTCCATGTAGCTTTCCGGCACGCCCTTGAGCGCCTTTTCCATGAAGCCGATCCACATGGGCAGGGCGGCGGTGCCGCCGGTCTCGCCATTGCCGAGCTTCCTCGGCTGGTCGAAGCCGATCCAGG
>DASVZD010000372.1:0-1969 GCA_036391815.1 Rhodocyclaceae bacterium | reverse complement strand
AACTACGGCAACTGGAAGACGCATGACCGTCCGCGTCCCGGCGTCCTGCACCACGTCTCGCACAGCGGCGACGAAGTGTGGACCGTCAAGTGCGGCACGCAGCGCCAGATGGACCACTACACCATCCGCACGCTGTGCGACATCACCGACAAGTACGCCGAAGGCTTCATCCGCTTCACCATGCGCTCCAACGTCGAGATCTCGGTCTCTTCCGCGGCCAAGGTCGAACCGCTGATCAAGGCCCTCGAGGACGCCGGCTTCCCGGTCGGCGGCACGGGCAACTCCGTGTCGATGGTCGCCCACACGCAGGGCTGGATGCACTGCGACATCCCCGGCACCGACGCCTCCGGCGTGGTGAAGTCGATGATGGACGAGCTGATCGAGGAGTTCAAGCACGAGCGCATGCCGAACCGCGTCAAGCTGTCCACCTCCTGCTGCGAAATCAACTGCGGCGGCCAGGCTGACATCGCCCTGGTCGTGCAGTACACCAAGCCGCCGAAGATCAACCACGACCTCGTCTCCGCGATCTGCGAGCGTCCGACCGTCGTCGCGCGCTGCCCGGTCGCGGCCATCCGCCCGACCATCGTGAACGGCAAGCCCTCGCTGGAAGTCGACGAGCGCAAGTGCGTGTGCTGCGGCGCCTGCTACCCCCCCTGCCCGCCCATGCAGATCAACGATCCCGAGTCGAACAAGATCGCCATCTGGGTCGGCGGCAAGAACTCCAACGCCCGCTCCAAGCCGACGTTCCACAAGCTGGTCGCCGCCGGCCTGCCGAACAGCGCCCCGCGCTGGAAGGAAGCCAACGCCGTGGTCAAGCAGATCCTCAAGGCCTACCAGGCCGACGGACGTCCGTGGGAGCGCATGGCCGACTGGATCGACCGCATCGGCTGGCCCGCGTTCTTCGAGAAGACCGGCCTGCCCTTCACCAAGTACATGATCGACGACTGGCGCGGCGGCCGTGTGAACCTCAACGCCTCGGCCCAGGTTCGTTTCTAAGGAAAAGCAATGAGGATTTCGGTTCTTATCAACGAAGGCCCCTACACGCACCAGGCCTCGGACTCCGCCTTCCACTTCGTGAGGGCGGCCCTGGCCCGGGGCCACGAGGTCTTCCGCGTGTTCTTCTACCACGACGGCGTGAACAACGCGACGCGCCTGACCACGCCGCCGCAGGATGACCGCAACATCGTCAACCGCTGGTCCAAGCTGGCGCAGGAAAGCGAGCTCGACCTCGTCGTCTGCGTCGCCGCCGCCCAGCGCCGCGGCATCGTCGACGAAGGCGAAGCCAAGCGCAACGGCAAGGACGCGACCAACCTCGCTCCCGGCTTCCGCATCTCCGGCCTCGGCCAGCTGATCGAAGCCGGCATCCAGTCCGACCGCCTGGTCGTGTTCGGCGACTAAGGAGGACACGACAATGACCACCAAGAAATTCATGTTCGTCAACCGCAAGGCGCCCTACGGCACGATCTACGCGCTGGAGTCGCTCGAAGTGGTGCTGATCGGCGCCGCCTTCGAGCAGGACGTCTCGCTCGCCTTCATGGACGACGGCGTCTACCAGCTCAAGAAGGGTCATGCCACCAAGGGCATCGACATGAAGGGCTTCGAGAAGACCTACGGCGCTCTCGAGGACTACGACATCACCAAGCTCTACGTCGACGAAGACTCGCTGAAGGCGCGCGGCCTCACCGCCGACGACCTCTGCGTGCCCGTCGAAGTCGTCAGCCGCGCCGCCATCGGCAAGCTGATGGAAGAGCAGGACGTCCTGCTGAGCTTCTAAGGAACCAGACCATGCTCAACATCGTCAACAAGTCCCCGCTGGACCGCAACTCCCTGCAAAGCTGCCTCGACGCCGCGACCGGCGGCGCCATCCTGCTGATCGAGGACGGCGTCTATGCCGCCACCAAGGGCAACGCCTACGAGTCGAAGCTGAAGGCCGCCCAGGGCACCTACAAGGTGTACGCCCTCGGTCCGG
>DASVZD010000371.1:0-5844 GCA_036391815.1 Rhodocyclaceae bacterium | reverse complement strand
ACGCTGACCTGGCTGCTGCAGGCGATCGATCCGGATACCGGCGAAGTGCTGCATGACGCCACGCGCGGACTGCTGGCCGCCGCGGCCGACGCCACCAATGCCGCCACGCTGAAGAGCGGTTACGTCGGCTACACGGTCCAGGCTGCCGATACGGCGATCTCCGGCGCCACCATTGCGGCCTCGGCGCGTGTCTTCTTCGACGAGGCGCCGCCGGTCGACAGCGCCCAAGTCACGTCCACGCTCGACGCCGCAGCGCCGGTTACGACCGTCGCAGTCACCGCGAAGGGCGACGACGCCCAGGGTGCGCCCACCTTCGACGTCCAGTGGAATGCGGTTGACGACGCCAGCGGCGTCAAGTCGGTGACGGTCTACGTCGCCGAAGACGGCGGCGACTTCAAGATATGGCAACGCCAGGTGGATCCGAGCCAGACGCAGGCGCTGTTCACCGGCGTCGCGGGCAGGCGCTACGAATTCCTCGCAGTCGCCACCGACAACGCCGGCAATCGCGAGGCCGCGTCCGTCGCCAATGCCGTGCTGCCCGACGACGGCAGCCGCCAGGCCGCGCTCGACGCGCTGGGCAGCAACGATGTGCTGACGCAGACGCCCGAGTTGCCGATGGCGCAGCCCGACCGCAGCTACGCCGCCAACGCCCTGTTCGCACAGGCGACGCAAGGCATGCCTGGCCACATCGCGCAGTCTCAGACGGCGGACTTGTCGACCGTGCTCGCGCCCTTCGCCCTGCGCGGCTTCGCCGACGGCTTCAAGGCCAGCGCCGCGGACATCGGCGCGCTCGCCATGGCGCAGTTGGCCGACGGTTCGGTGCTGGTCAGCGCCGGCAGCCAGCGGAACGAAGTCTTCCGCTACGGTAAAGACGGCGGACATGGCACCACGCCGCTATTCACGCTGGACCAGCCGGTGGTCGACATGGCGGTCGATAGCGTCGGTCAGCTGTGGGTGATGACGGGCGCCGAACTGCTGCAGGTCGACGCCGAAAGCGGCGCGATCCTGCGCCGCATGGCCGGCCCGACCGGCGATCCGCTGACGCACGCGCTTGCCATCCAGCCGGGTACCGGCGACATCTACGTGTCCTCGGGCAATGGCATCGAGATCTTCCATCCGAACGAGACCGACCCGACGCGCGCCTGGAAGCACTTCAGCAACCAGCGCGTGGCCGATCTCGCGTTCGGACCCGACGGACGCCTCTGGGCCGTGCGCTGGAGCGGCAGCGACATCACCGCCGCGCAGCCGACCGGCACGACGGATATCGTCAGCTTCCCGATGAGCGGACGCTTGGTGGGCCGCGCCGAGCTCGAATACCGGATGGCCGGCGTGGTGGACAGCATTGCCTTCGGCGCCGTGGGCACACAGCTCGAAGGCGTGCTCGTCGCATCGAGCCAGTCGCACCAGCAGCCGGAAGTGCAGGGCGTCACCGCGCCCGCGCATCAGTCCGCCGTGTGGATGATCGAATTGTCGTCGCGCCGCATCCTCCAGGTCGCCACCGGCGGCACGCACGGCGAAGCGATCATGACGACGGGCGATGGCCGCATCCTCGTGGCCGAAAGCGGCCGCGTCGACGAGATCGCGCCAATGCGCGCGCCCAAGGTCACCGCCGTCAGCGTTCCCGACGGCGCGCTGGTGCCGCTGCCGCTGAATCAGATCGCCGTGGTCTTCGACCAACCCATGTGGCTCGGCACGGAAACCGATCCGGGCAGCGTGCTCGATGCGGCCAACTACACGCTCACCGCCCTCGGCGACAACGCGGGCGCGACCTTCCAGCCGGATTCCGTCCGCTGGGACGCCGCCACGCGTACCGCCTACCTGACGCTGCCGTCGCTGCCGGCCGGCCAGTACCAGCTCGCCGTCGGTTCGGGCATCGAAAGTGCCGTCGAGCTGTCGCTGGGTCAGAACTACGTTTCCACCTTCACGGCCCTGCTCGACTTCACCAGCCAGTTGCAGCTCGACTTCACCGACACGCGCGCCAACCGGGCCGACGGCTCGGTCAGCTACGACGTCAGCATTACAAACCTCGGCACGGATGACCTGCGCGGACCGCTGGTGTTGCTGCTCGATCCGGGTCGCTACTTCACTGATGCCGTCGCCGGCGGCAGCACGGGCAGCGGCGACCAGTCCGACCTGTGGACCATCGACCTCACGGCTGCGTTGCAGGGCCTCGGCGGCAAGCTCTCGGCCGGCGCCACGCTCGCGGGGCAAACGGTTACCGTCGTTCCGGCCGGGCAGTTTGCCACGCGCGCCGGCATGGCCGATCTCGTCAAGTTCAACCTCGGCCACGGCGTCTACGCGATGCCGCAGGAGAATCTGCCGCCGGTGCTCACGGTGGCCGGTGCCGACAGCGTCGATGCAGACACGCTGAGCGCCGCCACGGCGGGCCAGCCGTGGACCGGCACGATCGAAGCGATCGACGCGGACGGCACGCAATTCTTCTGGCAGCTCGTGCAAGCGCCCGCCGGCGTCACGCTGACGCCGCCGAGCGATTACAGCTCGCAAGCGGACGGTTACCATTCGGTGGCCACGCTCGCCTGGACGCCGACGGCGAACGCGCTGGCCACGACGGAAATCGTGGTGCGCGTGCAGGACAGCCGCGGCGGCGTTGCCACCAAGCGCTTCCAACTGCCGGTCACCGGCGGCAACCACGCGCCGGTCGTTGACGTCCAGCAGGACATCACGCTGGCCGAAGGCGAAACCCTCTCGCTACCGCTGGCCGCGGCCGATGCCGACGGCGATCCGCTGACCCTCACGGTGCGCAACCTGCCGCCCGGTGCCGTGTTCGATGCCGCCACCGGCATGCTGACCTGGGTTCCCGGCTACGACCAGGCGGGCACCTACGGCAACGTCACCGTCGTCGCCAGCGACGGTAAGGTGACCGCATCGAGCAGCTTCAGCATCACGGTGGAGCAGGGCTACGCCAAGCCGGTGCTCGCGGCCGTTCCCGTGCAGACGCTGCGCGAAGGCGACAAGTACGCGCTGCAGCTCGCCGGCTCGATGCCCGGCGTCCTGACCCAGCTTGACGGCACCACCATCCGGCTCGAATACTCGGCGCCCTGGCTGCCGGGTGGTGCCACGCTCAACAGTGAAACGGGCTGGTTCGAATGGACGCCGGACTACAACCAGCATGGCAACCTCAGCATGCCGGTCACGCTGACGGCCTTCTACACGACGCCGAGCGGCGACGAGGTGACGACTAGCGTCACCCAGAACATCGTCTTCAATGTCCTCAACGCCAACGGCGCGCCGGTCTTCGATCCGGCCGAGACCTGGAACATCCTCGAAGGCCAGCCGCTGCGCATCAGCGTCTTCGCCTTCGATCCAGACAATCCCGACTTCGCGCCCAAGGTCCGCCTGACGCCGGGAGGCCAGGCCGTCGGCGACATCACGACGGCGCCGACCGTTTCCTACGATGTTGCGGGACTGCCGCCCGGCGCGACTTTCGATCCCGAGACGATGGAAATCCTCTGGACGCCCGGCTACACCCAGGCGGGCAGCTACTCGGTTACTGTCACCGCCACGGACGACGGCGACGGCACCGGCACGCCGGCGGTCAGCACCATCACGCTCCCGATCGTCGTCGCCAACGCCAACCAGGCGCCGACCATCGGCGACGTCAGCAATGCCTTCCTCGCCGAGGGCGCCACGCTGGAAATCCCAGTCTCCACGACCGATCCGGACGGCGATCCGGTCCAGCTCAGCATCATCGGCCTGCCGAGCTTCGCCACGTATACCCAAAATCCGTCCACCGGAAACGGCTCGTCCTCGGGCGTCATCCGCTTCGCGCCGGGTGCGCGTGACCGCGGCGACTACACCATCACGGTGGTCGCGCAGGACAATGGCGGCGACAACGTCAATCAAGTGCTGACGTCGGCCAAGAGCTTCGTGCTGACGGTCAAGAGCGACTCCGAAGCGCCGGTGATCGCCGCGCCGAAGCAGGTCGCCGCGGTGGTGGGCCAGCCGCTCTCCGTCGCGATCCAGGTCAGCGACATGGACCAGGACGCGCTGACGTTCTCGGCCGATGGCCTGCCTGTCGGCGCGCAGCTGACGCCCCAGACCCAATACGGCCAGGCGCTGCTCACCTGGACGCCGACGGCAGACGATGTCGGCAGCCGCGACGTCGAGATCACCGTGAGCGACAGCGGGCTGCCGCCGCAAGGCGCCGGCTACGTAAATCCCGACAATCCGGTGCCGAATGTCGTCAAACACACCGTGCGCATCGTCGTGCGCAACGCAAACGCCACGCCGGAACTGCTCGGCGTGCAAGCCAATGGCCTGCAGGTCGACGACACGGGCGATGCCGCCAAGCCGCTGGCGATCAACGCCACCGAAGGCACGCCGCTCGTCCTCGATCTCTTCGCGCACGATGCCGATGCCGATCTGATTGATTGGACGGCCACCACGCTGCCGCGCGGCATGAAGCTCGAAGTGCCTGCCGGCGCCAGCCACGCTGTGCTGCGCTGGACCCCGGACTACTTCGCCGCGCAGGAAGGCAACACCGCCACCCCCGGCCTGTGGCGCTTCACGGTCAAGGGCAGCGACGGCGTCGCCAGCTTCGAGCGGAGCATCGAACTCACCGTCGCCAACGTTAACCAGACGCCGCGCATCCTGCCGATGCCGCTGCAGCTCGTGACTGAAGGCGACACGCTGGGCTTCAACCTTGTCGCTGGCGATCCGGACAACGATGCTGTTCGCCTGTCGATGATCTACGACGACACCACCCCGGCCGGCGTCTCTTTCGATCCCACCAGCGGCTACTTCGAATGGACGCCGGGACAGGACGTGGTGAACAACACGAGCGCCACCGATCGCGCCTACACCTTCACGTTCCAGGCCAGCGACGGCAGCGCCGTCAGCACGCAGACCGTCCAGGTGCGCGTCTTCGATGCCAACCGCCGGCCGCGCATCGTCGCCGACAGCCACGCAGTAGTCGTCGGCCAGACCCTTAGCATCCCAGTCAGTTTCGGGAGCGGTCCGGGCATCGTCGCCATCGACGACGACGGCGCCGCGCAGACGAACGCGCTGGCCGTCAGCTTCACCGGCTTGCCCGAAGGAGCCACCTACGACGCGCAGACGCACTTGCTGACCTGGACGCCCGGACCGGGCCAGGTCGGCGACTTCGTCGTCGCGGCGCAAGTCTTCGACGGCTACAACAAGACGACGCAGACCTTCACGCTGCGCGCCGTCGCCGATGCGGAAGCTAACGCGCCCAAGATTCTCATTTCCTCGACGCCGAGCACGCCGGTGGTGCCGGGACAGCTGGTCGTCGCCACCGTTCGCGCCGATGCCTGGAGCGGTATTGGAAACATCGCGGTCGAAATGCGCGGCGCAGCGGTCGGCAGCGACCAATGGCAGACCGTCGCGCTCGATGGCGCTGGCCGGCTCAAGCTCACGCCCAGTGCGCCGGGCCTGATCGAACTGCGCGTCACCGCCACCGACAGGGACGGCTTCACCGCCACTAAGACGCAGGCCCTGCGCGTCAAGGATCCGGCCGATACGTCCGCGCCGCAGCTCGCCTGGCGCGGAGCCTTGGCCGGCGCCACCGCGCTCAACGAGCCGGTGGAGATCGGCTCGTCCGTCGACACCATTGCCGCCGCCATCGACGAACGCCAGTTGATGAACTGGACGCTCTCCATTGCCGCCGCCGGCAGCGACGACTGGCACGCGCTGGCGGCGCAGGACTATGCTGCCGCCGACGTGGCCCAACTCCTGAACCTGGCCGAACTCGATCCCGCACGCTTCACCAACGGCGTCTATCGTCTGCGACTCAGCGCCACGGACCTGGCAGGACGCACCGCCGAGATCGAGGCGCGCGTCATCGTCGATACGGCGACGAAGACC
>DASVZD010000370.1:0-1622 GCA_036391815.1 Rhodocyclaceae bacterium | reverse complement strand
GCCGATGGTGACGACCTCGCCGATCTCGCGGCCCTTGCCCTTCTGCATTTGCTGCAGCATCGTTTCCAGCGGCGTGGTGACGAAGCCCTTGATGCCGAAGCTGCCGTCGTTGGACGTATAGATCACGGCCAGGTGCTCGGGGAACTCGGCCTGCAGCTTGCCGACGCGCTCGTCTTCCTTGGTCCAGAACAGGAGGTCGGCGTTGCGGAAGCCGGAGATCAGCGTGACATGGTTGCCCATGCGCAGGTGCTCGCGCATGATCGGGTACACCGGCGGCAGGCCGACGCCGCCCGCCGTGAACACCACCGTCTTGTTGCCTGCGTAGGGATGCAACTCGCTCGGCAGGCCGAGCGGGCCGGCGATGCCGGAGAACGACTCGCCGACCTGCATCTTGTTGATGGCGATCGAGCTCACGCCCATGGCCTGCACGACGATGGTGATGGTCCCGGCCTTGGCGTCCCAGTCGGCGAGCGTCAGCGGGATCAGCTCGCCCTTGTCCCACGGCAGCACGCGCACGAACTGGCCGGCGCGCGCCGTCCTGGCGATCAGCGGGGCGTTCACCGTGAACTCGACGATGTTGTCCGCCAGCTCGATCTTCTCGAGGATGGTGAAGGCCGAAGCGCCCAGCGTGGTGTAGTTCTTCGCCGCCGCGACCATGCGGCGGATCTCGCCGGTGGTCATGTTGATGTCGCCGACGATCTCGCGCGCGGCCGCCTGGCCGTCGCCGGCCGCGCGGATGGCGGTGGAGCCGCCGCGCGCGGCGTCGCCGCCGGTATAGACGCCTTCCAGCGACGTCTGCTGCGAGCCCTTGGAGACCACGTCGATGGTGCCCCACTTGGTCGTCTTGAGGCTCGGCTCCGAGTCCTTGATGATCGGGTTGGCGGTGTTGCCCAGCGCCATGATCACCAGGTCGGTCTCCATCATCTCGGTCTTGCCGCTCGCCACCGGGCTGCGGCGGCCGGAGGCGTCGGGCGCACCGAGTTCGATGATGTCGAGGCGGGCAGCCTTGACGAAGTGCGTCTTGTCGTCGCCGACGAACTCGCAGGGCGCGCGCAGCACCTTGAGCTGGATGCCTTCCTCGAGCGCGTGGTGCAGTTCCTCGACGCGCACCGGCATCTCGCTTTGCGTGCGGCGATAGACGATGGTGACGTTGCCGCCGAGGCGGCGCGAAGTGCGCGCCGCGTCCATCGCGGTGTTGCCGCCGCCGATGATCATCACGTTCTTGCCCTTGCATTCCGGCACCGGCGTCTCGTAGCCCTCCATGGCGCCCTGCATGAGGTTCACGCGGGTGAGGAACTCGTTGGCCGACATGACGTTGAGCAGGTGCTCGCCCGGCACGTTCATGAAGCGCGGCAGGCCGGCGCCCGTGCCGACGAAGATCTTCCAGAAGCCGGCCTTCTTGAGCTCGGCGATGGTGGCGGTCTTGCCGACGATGAAGTTCTTGACGAACTTGCCGCCCAACGCCTCGATCTTGCCGACGACGTCGTCGATCAGCTCGTTGGGCAGGCGGAACTCGGGGATGCCGTAGCGCAGCACGCCGCCGAGCGTGTGGAAGGCTTCGAACACCGTGACCGGGTAGCCTTCGGCCGCCAGCAGATAGGCGTTGATCAGGCCGGCCGGGC
>DASVZD010000369.1:0-3929 GCA_036391815.1 Rhodocyclaceae bacterium | reverse complement strand
GGCATCGACAAGCCCGACGTGCGCTTCGTCGCCCATCTCGATCTGCCCAAGAGCCTCGAAGCCTATTACCAGGAGACCGGCCGGGCCGGACGCGACGGCGAGCCGGCCGAGGCGTGGATGACCTACGGCCTCAACGACGTGGTGATCCACCGGAGCCGCATCGACGAATCCGCGGCGCCGGACGAGCAGAAGCGCATCGAGCGCCAGAAGCTCGACGCCATGCTCGCCTACTGCGAGACCGCCGGCTGCCGGCGCACCGTGCTGCTCAACTACTTCGGCGAAACGCGGGACGCCTGCGGCAACTGCGACACCTGCCAGACGCCGCCCGAGCTGTGGGACGGCACCGTCGCCGCCCAGAAGTTCATGTCCGCCTGCCTGCGCACCGGCCAGCGCTTCGGCGCGGCGCACCTGATCGACATCCTGCGCGGCAAGAGCACCGACAAGGTCGCCCAGTTCGGCCACGAGAAACTGCCCACCTTCGGCGTCGGCAGCGATCTCGACGAGGCCGCCTGGCGCAGCGTCGCGCGCCAGCTGCTCGCCGGCGGCCTGCTCTACGCCGATGCGCAGAGCTACGGCGCGCTCAAGCTCACCGAGCAGGCCAAGCCGATCCTCAAGTCCGAGACCACGCTGATGCTGCGCCGGCAGGTCGCCGCCGCCAGGAGGAGGATCGCCAAGCCCAAGGCCGTGTTTCCCGCCGACATGCCGGCCGGCGACGCCGGCCTGTTCGATCGGCTGCGCCAGTGGCGCGGCAAGACGGCCCGGGAACAGGGCGTTCCCGCCTACGTCATCCTGCACGACAAGACGCTGCAGGAACTCGCCTGGCGCCGCCCGCAAAGCCTGCAGGAACTGATGGGCGTGGCCGGCATCGGCGCCGCCAAGGCCGAGCGCTACGGCGAGACGCTGCTCGCCCTGACGGCCGCCGACGAGGTCGCCTCCTGAATGCGGCAGCCGTCGATCACGTCAATGCGTGGCCGTGGCAGGTGCCGACTCGGTCGTGGTGGTCGTGGTTTCCTTGTGGACCACGCGCTTGTGATGCTTGACCGGATGCCTGACATGATGCCGGTGGTGCGTCGTGGCGGCGCTATCCGAGGTGGTGGTCGTGGTCGTCGTCGTTTCCGCGGCCTGGGCGAAACCGAAGCCGGCGGCCAGGGCGATTGCGATCAGAGTCTTGGTCATGGGGGCCTCCTGTCGTTCCCAGCTGATATCCGGCTTCGACAAGCCGGCAACGAAAAGATTTGACCCATGAGCGGATCCCTCTTCGCCCTCCTGGATGACGTCGTCGCGCTGACGAAAGCCGCCGCCAGCAAGACCGTCGGCGTGGTCGGCGACGACATGGCCGCCGGCGCCCAGTCGATGGTGGGGCTGGCGCCCGACCGCGAGCTGCCGGTGGTCTGGGCGGTGGCCAAGGGCTCGTTGCTGAACAAGGCCCTGCTGATAGCCGCGGCGCTGCTGCTGTCGTCGTTCGCCGCCGCCCTCATCCCGCTGCTGCTGTCGGCCGGGGGACTTTTCCTGGCGTACGAAGGTGCCGAGAAATGCCTGGCGCTGCTCGGCCTCGGCCACGACGACAGCGAGCCGGACGAGGCGAGCGAGGAAGAGAAGGTCAAGGGCGCCATCCGCACCGACCTGATCCTGTCGGCCGAGATCATCGTGCTGTCGCTGGCCTTCGTCACCGGCAGGCCGCTCCCGGTGCAGGTCGCCGCGCTCGTCGCCGTCGGCATCGCCCTGACGCTGTGCGTCTACGGCACCGTGGCGCTGCTGATCAAGCTCGATGACATCGGCGCCTGGCTGGCCCGGCGCTCGGCGCAGCTCCTGCAGGCGATCGGCCGCGGCATCCTTGCCGCCGTTCCGCACCTCCTCCAGGCCCTGACCGTCGGCGGCGCCATCGCGATGATCCTGGTCGGCGGCGGCGTGCTGCTGCACAACCTGCCCGAAATCGCAGACGCCGCAGGCCTGGGGAGCGCTCCGCGCGATGCCGTGCACGCGCTCCTCGGGAGGTTGGACGGGGTTCCGCTCGGCGGGCTGCTGGCCGACTTCGTCGCGGGATGGGTGGGCGCCGGCTGCGTCCTGACGGCCGCGGCGGCGTTGCGCCTGCTGCGCCGGGCCGGCTGACGGGCGGCCGGAAAACCGCCGCGCCGGCGCCGCCCTCCCGGCCGCCGGTTACAAATCCTAGCGAAAACCAGTAGGTAGAAATACCGGATTACCGGTATCGCCTTGCCCGGCCAGGGTGGCAGAATCCCTCTAGCTTTTTGCATATGCCTCGGTGGCCTCGAGCCTCCGCAAGGCCGATAACTACACGAGAGAAGCAAAATGCCAGGGAACGCAGACCAGTTCGACAAGGACAGGCGTCGCGATGCGGTGAATGCCGTGCGGCTGATGTATCTCGACCATGATTCGGCCGCGGCCGCGGCCAAGACCTTCCAGCTCTATCCTTGCGACATCGCGGCCGCGCGGCGCGTGCTCGAGCAGGCGCCGCCCTTCCGGCTCGAAGGCATCTCCGAGCAGGAACGCGTCGACTACCTGCTTGGCGCGGGATGGCGCAAGCGCAAGCGAAACGGCAACGGAAGCTGAGCCGCGCTCAGTGATCGTCCGCGGCGTCCTTCGCCTGGGCGTGGTAGCCCGGCATGGCGCGCTGGCCGTAGTCATCGATGAAGAACATCACCGCGATCAGGCCGGTGATGACGAGGGCGGCGATGGCGCCGAAGATCATGTGGCGCCGCGCCTCGGCTTTCGCCCTGGCCTTGGCCGCCTGCTCGTCGGTTTCGGTCTTCTGTTCCATGAATGCCTTTCAGATTTCAAACGGTCCCGCCCCGCGCCGCCAGCATACTTGATTTCCGGCGCCGCTCGACCAGGGACGCGCGCAACTGCCCGCAGCCGCCCGCGACATCCTGGCCGGCGGACTGCCTGAGCTTCGCCAGGATGCCGTGGCGATACAGGTGCAGCGACATGGCCGCCGCCCGCTCCGGTGCCGGACGCCGGAACGGCGCCCCTTCGATGGCGTTGTAGGGGATGAAGTTCATCACCGCGTGCTTGCCGGCCAGCAGGCGGACCAGGGCGTCGAGTTCGTCGTCGCCGTCGTTGACGCCTTCCAGCAGCGTCCACTGGTACTGGATCGGGTAGCCCGTGGCGCGCGCGTAACGCTCGCCGAGCTCGACCAGTTCGGCCGGATCGATCCGCGGCGCGCGCGGCAGCAGTTCGGCGCGCAGGCCGGGCCGCGTCGTGTGCAGGGAGAGCGCGAGCGCAGGCTTCACCGCCGCAGCGGGCAGGCGCTCGAACACGCGCCGGTCGCCGACCGTCGAGAACACCAGGTTCTTGTAGCCGATGCCGCCGTAGCGGCCGAGCAGGTCGATGGCCTCGAGCACGTTCTCCATGTTGTGCGCCGGCTCGCCCATGCCCATGAATACCACCTTCTTCACCGGACGGCGCCGGCGGGCCAGCGCCACCTGCGCGACCATCTCCGCGCCGGTCAACTGCCGGCGCAGGCCATCGCGCCCCGTCATGCAGAATACGCAGCCCACCGCGCAGCCGACCTGCGACGAGACGCAAAGGCCGTCGCGCGGCAGCAGCACGCTCTCGACGGTCTGGCCGTCCGCAAGTTCCAGCAGCCAGCGCGCCGAGCCGTCCTCGCTCGGGTGGTCGCCGGCGAGGCGCGCCAGTCCGCGCAGTTCGGCCTCGAGCGCCGGCAGCAGCGCGCGCAGCGCCTTGGGTGCCGCATGCTGGGGATTCTCGTCGCCGTCGTCGAGGGGGCGCCCTTGCGCCCAGGCGCGCAAGATGCGCTCCTCGTGGCAGGTCTTGGCGCCCGCTTCCCGCAGGCGGCGGCGGAGGTCTTCAACGCGCATGGCTCGCCATGTAATCCTGCGCGATGCCGCCGAGCTTATGCGGAACGCGCGCCCTGCCGTCCGCCCGAACGCCGCGCCGGCGAGCTGCGGCCG
>DASVZD010000368.1:0-7793 GCA_036391815.1 Rhodocyclaceae bacterium | reverse complement strand
TGAACACCGGCATGGCCAAGCTGGCGGTGCGCGGCACGGGCGGCTATGCGCGGGTGCGCAGCCAGTTCAAGCTGCCGATCGGCAAGTTCGAGGGCATCGAGGAGCCGCTGGCGCGCATGGGCGGCAACCTCTACCTGATGGACGCCGCGCGCGTCATGACGGCCGGCGCCGTCGATCTCGGCGAGAAGCCCTCGGTGGTGTCCGCCATCGTCAAGTACCACGTCACCGAGCGCGCCCGCAAGGTGGTCAACGACGCCATGGACGTGCAGGGCGGCAAGGCGATCTGCATGGGACCGAACAACTTCATCGCGCGCGCCTACCAGCAGATTCCCGTCTCGATCACCGTCGAGGGCGCCAACATCCTGACGCGCAGCCTGATCGTCTTCGGCCAGGGGGCGGTGCGCTGCCATCCCTATGTGCTCAAGGAATTCCTCGCCGTGCAGGAGCCCGACCAGGCCAAGGCCTTGAAGGACTTCGACGGCGCGCTGATCCGCCACATCGGCTTCACGGTCTCGAATGCCGTCCGCACGCTGGTGATGGGCCTGACCGGCTCGCACTTCGTCTCGGTGCCGCAGAACATCGCGCCGGAGACCACGCGCTACTACCAGCAGCTGACGCGTTTCTCGTCGGCCTTCGCCTTCCTGGCCGACATCTCGATGCTGCTGCTCGGCGGCGACCTCAAGCGCAAGGAGAAGCTCTCCGCGCGCCTGGGCGACATCCTGTCGCTGATGTACCTGTGCTCGGCCACGCTCAAGCGCTACGAGTCCGAAGGCCGCCAGGAGGCGGATGCGCCGCTGATGCACTGGGCGATCTGGGACGCCATGTTCGCAGCGCAGAACGCCTTCGAGGGCGTCATCGCCAACTACCCGAACAAGCTGGTCGCCTGGTTCCTGCACCGCTTCATCTTCCCGCTCGGCCGGCCCTACGTGGTGCCGTCCGACCGCCTCGGCCACCAGGTGGCCAAGCTGCTGATCGAGCCGTCCGACACGCGCGATCGCCTGACCGCCGGCATGTACGCGCCGCATCGCGAGGACGACGCCATCGGCGTGATCGAGCTGGCGCTCGACGCCACGCTGGCGGCCGAGAAGGTCGAAGCCAAGATCCGCGCGGCGGAGAAGGCAGGCACGATCGAACGCGCCGAAGGCGGCGAACTGCAACTGGCGCGCCACGCCATGGAAGCCGGCGTCATCACCCGCGACGAACTGACGCTGGTCGAGCAGCGCGTGCGCCTGCGCGACAAGGTGATCCACGTCGACGATTTCCCGATGGACTTCGGCCGCGGCGAAATGCTGAAGGTCACCGCGCTCAAGCAGGCGGCGTAGCGATGGCGGGCCAGCCGATCTACGTCGTCGACGGCGCGCGCACGCCCTTCCTCAAGTCGCGCAACGTCCCGGGGCCGTTCTCGGCCTCGGACCTCGCCGTGGCGGCCGGCCGCACGCTGCTGGCGCGCCAGCCGTTCGCCGCCTCGGACCTCGACGAAGTCATCCTCGGCTCGGCCAGCCCGAGCGTCGATGAGGTGAACATCGGGCGCGTCGCAGCGCTTCGCCTCGGCTGCGGCCACCAGGTGCCGGGCTGGACGGTGATGCGCAACTGCGCGTCCGGCATGCAGGCGGTCGATTCGGCCATCGCCAACATCCAGGCGGGGCGCTCGCAGCTGGTGCTGGCCGGCGGCTCGGACGCGCTGTCGCGCGCTCCGCTGTTGCATTCCGACAAGATGGTGCTGTGGTTCTCGCGCATGGCGCAGGCGAAGACGCCCGGCCAGCGGCTCGCGCTGTTTGCCCGATTGCGTCCCGGCATGCTGCTCAAGCCGGTCATCGGCATCGTCAAGGGTCTCACCGATCCGGTGGTGAACCTGCTGATGGGGCAGACCGCGGAGAACCTCGCCTGGCGCTTCGACATCTCGCGCGAGGAGATGGATGCCTTCTCGGTGGAAAGCCACCGGCGCGTGGCCGCCGCGCAGGATGCGGGACATTTCAAGGACGAGATCGTGCCGCTGGTCGGCCAGGACGGCACCGTCCATGCAGCCGACGACGGCGTGCGGCGCGATGCCAGCATGGCCGGCCTGGCCAAGCTCAAGCCCTTCTTCGACCGCAAGTACGGCCGCGTCACGCCGGGCAACAGTTCGCAGATCACCGACGGCGCCACTTGGCTGCTGCTCGCTTCCGAGGAGGCGGTGGCGCGCTGGAATCTCAAGCCGATCGGCAAGATCGTCGATTCGCAATGGGCGGGCCTCGACCCGGCGCAGATGGGCTTGGGCCCCGTGCACTCGGTCACGCCCATCCTTCAGCGCCATGGGATGAAGCTCGACGACGTCGACGCCTGGGAAATCAACGAAGCCTTCGCCGCCCAGGTGCTCGGCTGCATCCGCGCCTGGCAGGACGACGCCTATTGCCGCGAGCAGTTCGGCCTGCCGGGGGCGTTCGGCACGCTGGATACGGCGAAGCTGAATCTCGACGGCGGGGCCGTCGCGCAAGGCCATCCGGTCGGCGCCTCGGGCGCCCGCATCGTGCTGCACCTGCTGCACGTGCTGCGGCGCGAAGGCAAGAAGCGCGGCATCGCCTCGATCTGCATCGGCGGCGGACAGGGCGGCGCGATGCTGGTGGAGGCACTGTAAATGCTGAAGCACTGGAAATTCGATACCGACGCCGACGGCATCTGCTGGGCGACGCTCGACAAGGCCGAAGCGTCGACCAACGTCCTATCGGCCGAAGTGATGGCGGAACTCGCCAAGCTCCTCGACGCCTGCGACCGGTCGCAGCCGAAGGCGCTGATCTTCCGCTCGGGCAAGGAGGCGGGATTCATCGCCGGTGCCGACATCGAGGAATTCACCACCCTGGATTCGCCGGAGAAGGCCCGCGCGCTGGTGCAGCGCGGCTGGGATCTCTACAACCGCCTGGCGGCCGTCCGCTATCCGACGCTGGCCCTGGTGCGCGGCCATTGCATGGGCGGCGGCACCGAACTCGCGCTGGCCTGCCGTTACCGAATTGCCGTGGACGAGCCCGGCACCAAGTTTGCGCTGCCCGAAGTCATGCTCGGCATCGTGCCGGGCTGGGGCGGCATGCTGCGGCTGCCGCAGACCATCGGGCCGGCGGCGGCGCTGGACATGATGCTCACCGGCAAGGCCGTCGATGCGCGCCGCGCCAAGCGCATGGGCCTGGTCGACGAGTGCGTGCCGCCGCGCGTGATGGAGAACGCGGCGCGCATGCTGGCGCTCTCGGGCAAGCCGGTTCACAAGCCGCCGCTGACGCAGCGGCTGATGAACGTTCCGCCGCTCAGCTGCATGGTGTCGCGCGGCGCGCGAAAGCAGGTCGCCCGGCGCGCCAGCCAGGATCACTACCCCGCGCCCTACGCGATCATCGACATGTGGCGCAAGCATGGCGGCAACGCGCTGGCCGTGCCGGCCGGTGCGCCGACCTCGCTCGATGCCATCGTCGGATCGGCGACGACGCGCAACCTGGTGCGCGTGTTCTACCTGCAGGAGCGCCTCAAGGGCTTCGGCAAGGAGGCAGGCGACTTTGCGCCGAAACGCGTCCACGTGGTGGGGGCCGGCGTGATGGGCGGCGACATCGCGGCGTGGTGCGCACAGCGCGGCATGACAGTGACCCTGCAGGACCAGGACATCGCGCGCATCGCGCCCGCCATCAAGCGCGCGGCCGACGCGCTGCGCCGCAAGTTCCGCTACGACCGCGACGCCGACCGCCAGATGCGCTTCGCGCTCGACCGCCTGATCCCCGATCCGGCGGGCGACGGCGTGCGCCAGGCCGACGTGATCATCGAGGCGATCTTCGAGAACCTCGACGCCAAGCAGGCGCTGTTCCGCGACATCGAGGCGCGCGCCAGGCCGCAGGCGCTGCTCGCATCGAACACCTCGAGCCTGCGCCTGGCGGACATCGCCGCGGCGCTGAAGAATCCTTCTCGTCTGGTCGGCATCCACTTCTTCAACCCGGTGGCCAAGATGCCGCTGGTCGAGGTGGTGCAGGGCGCGACGACGGGCGACGCCGTGGCGAAGCAGGCGGCGGCCTTCGTGCGCAGGATCGACAAGCTGCCGCTGCCGGTGAAGGATGCGCCGGGCTTCCTGGTCAATGCCGTGCTGGCGCCCTACCTGCTGGAAGCCATGCGCTGCGTCGACGAAGGCATCGCGCCGGAAACCGTGGATGCCGCGGCGCTGGCCTTCGGCATGCCGATGGGCCCGATCGAACTGGCGGACACCGTCGGCCTCGACGTCGCCATGGCGGCGGGCAAGGGCCTGGCCGGCGGCGCCGAGCCGCCGCGCAAGCTGGCGGAACTGGTCGCGGCCGGCCATCTCGGACGCAAGACCGGCAAGGGTTTCTATGCCTATGAAAAGGGCAAGCCGGCCAAGGCGGCGGCCGGGAAGGCGCCGGACGCCCTGGCCGGACGGCTCGTGGAGCCGCTGCTGGCGGCCACGCAACAATGTATCTCCAACGGCATAGTCGCCGACGCGGATCTGGCCGATGCGGGTGTAATCTTCGGGACTGGTTTCGCCCCCTTCACCGGTGGGCCCATCAACTATCTGAAGTCGCGAGGAAGCTAATGGCCGAACAGATCGTCACGCCGCCCGAGAAGCCGCCCGTGCTGCGGCTGATGACCATGCCGGCCGACACCAATCCGGCGGGCGATATCTTCGGCGGCTGGGTCATGGCCCAGGTGGACATCGCCGGCGGCATTGCCGCCTCGCAGCGCGCCCGCAGCCGCGTCGCCACCGTGGCGGTCAATTCGTTCCAGTTCAAGCAGCCGATCTCGGTCGGCGACGTCGTCAGCTTCTACGCCGAGATTGTCAGGACCGGCCGCACCTCGGTGACCGTCGATGTCCTGGTGATCGCCGAGCGGCATCCGGAGAACCCGGTCACGGTCAAGGTGACCGAGGCGACGCTGACCTACGTCGCGCTCGACGCGGCGGGCAACAAGCGGGAACTGCCGCCGGCCTGAGGCAAGGTTTTTTGAGGTGAATGGCCCGCATCGCATGGGCCGAGGGAGTGGGTTCTTTTTGCAGCTAACGCAACACAATACAAGAGGAGAAATAGGTAATGAATAAGCAAAGAGTCCTGGCGCGCATCATTCCGGCGCTGTTGGCCTGTACCGCTTCCGGCTACGCAGCGGCATCCGGCTTCCAGTTGTGGGAACAGAATGGCAGCGGCGTCGGCAATTCCTATGCGGGTTCCGCAGCGGTGGCCGAGAACGCCGGCACGGTGTACTTCAATCCGGCCGGCATGACGCAGCTCCAGGGACGCAATCTGTCCGTCGGCGTCGCCATGGTGGATACCAGCTACGTCTTCCACAACGGCGCGTCGGCGAGCACCGGCGTGTTGACCGGAGACAACAAGGACGGCGGCGCCACCGGCTACATCCCGAACTTCAACTACAGCATGCCGATCGCCAAGGACCTCTACTTCGGCCTGGGCATCGGCGCGCCGTTCGGGCTCAAGACCGACTACGGCAGTTCCTGGATGGGATCGGCGCAGTCGATCAGCTTCGAGGTCAAGACCATCAACGTCAATCCATCGCTGGCCTACAAGCTCAACGACACGGTCTCGCTCGGTTTCGGCGTCGATTGGCAGAAGCTCAACGCCAAGTACAAGCGGAACGTCGGCACGGTGAACGCTCCTGGCGTCTCCGATACGGCGGGCTTGACCGCGCTGCTCGACGTCAGCGACGACACCTGGGGCTGGAACGCGGGCATCCTGCTGAACCTCTCGCCCGCCACCAAGGTCGGCATTTCGTACCGCTCGGCCATGAAGTACACGGCGACGGGGAATATTGCCCTGAGCAACGCGGACGGCAGCGCGACCGCCACGGGCACGTTGGCGGGATTGAACGCCGCGGGGGGGTCGAGCAACGTCGCGGCCAGCATCAAGCTGCCCGATACCTGGATCTTCAGCGCGACGCAGAAGCTCAACGACCAGTGGGAGATGCTCGGCGACCTGTCGTGGACCGGATGGAGTTCGATTCCGAAGATCGACATCGTCCGCACGTCCGGCGCGGCGTCGGGTGCGATCGCGCAGACGCTCGTCACCGACTTCCGCGACACATGGCGTGCCGCGCTCGGCGCCAACTACAAGTACAGCGACACCACCAAGCTGAAGTTCGGCATCGCGTACGACCAGACGCCGGTGAAAGGCGCGGCGACCCGCATGGTTTCGCTGCCCGACAACAACCGCTGGTGGCTCTCGTTCGGCGCGCAATGGCAGCCGACCAAGACCTCGGCCGTGGACGTCGGCGTCACCCGCCTGTTCGTCAAGGACGCGCAGATCAACAACGATCAGCGCACGGTCAGCGCAATCCCCGCGCAGAACGCGATCCTGCAGCACGGCCTCATCAACGGCAGCTATTCCGACAAGGCCTGGGTGCTCGGCGCGCAGTACTCGGTGTCGTTCTAAGCCTCTCGGCGCCGCGGGTTTTCCCGCGGCGCCGCTCGTCCGCACTTGGGCTTCACCGTCATGTCGAAGCAGGGAATGCCGTCCCGACAGGCGAATTCCCCCGGTCCGCAGAAAGTCCGGCGTAACAAATTCCCCTGGAACTGGAGAATCGCGTGAGCAATTTCATCGTCAACAAAGTGGCCGTGCTGGGCGCCGGCGTCATGGGCGCGCAGATCGCCGCGCATTGCGCCAATGCCGGCGTGCCGGTGGTGCTGTTCGATCTCGCCGGCAAGGACGAGCCGAACGGCATCGTGAGGAAGGCCCTGGACGGGCTCAGGAAGCTCGAGCCGTCGCCGCTGGCGGCCAAGGACCGGGTCGCCTACATCGACGCGGCCAACTACGACCAGCACCTGGAGCAACTCCGTGGCTGCGACCTCGTCATCGAGGCGATCGCCGAGAAGATGGAGTGGAAGGAAGACCTCTACCGCAAGGTCGCGCCCTTCGTGGCGCCGCATGCGATCGTCGCCTCCAATACCTCCGGCCTGTCGATCAACCATCTGGCCGGCGTGCTGCCCGAGGCGCTGCGCAACCGCTTCTGCGGCATCCACTTCTTCAATCCGCCGCGCTACATGCACCTGGTCGAGCTGATCGCCACGAGGCAGACCGATGCGGCGCTGCTCGACAACCTCGAATCCTGGCTGGTGACCCGTCTGGGCAAGGGCATCGTGCGCGCCAAGGACACGCCGAATTTCGTCGCCAACCGCGTCGGCGTCTTCTCGATGCTGGCGGTGATGCACCACACCCATCGCCTGGGCATGGGCTTCGACGAGGTCGATGCGCTGACCGGCCCGAAGATCGGGCGGCCGAAGAGCGCCACCTACCGCACGGCCGACGTCGTCGGGCTCGACACCATGGCGCACGTCATCAAGACCATGCAGGACACCCTGCCCGGCGATCCCTGGCACGGCTTCTACCAGTCGCCGGCTTGGCTGAGGGCGCTGATCGAGAAGGGGGCGCTCGGCCAGAAGACCAAGTGCGGCGTGTTCCGCAAGCAAGGCAAGGAAATCCAGGTGCTCGACCTCGAGACGCAGGATTACCGCGCGTCGAAGGCGGAAGTCGTGCCGGAAGTCGATGCCATCCTCAAGAACCGGAATCCCGCCGAGAAGTTCGCGCAGCTGCGCGCCTCGCAGCATCCGCAGGCGCAGTTCCTCTGGGCGATCTTCCGCGACGTCTTCCACTACTGCGCCTATCACCTGGCCGACATCGCCGACAACGCCCGCGACGTGGACTTCGCCATGCGCTGGGGCTTCGGCTGGTCGCAAGGCCCGTTCGAGACCTGGCAGGCGGCCGGCTGGAAGGACATCGCGGCGGCGGTGAAGGCCGACGTCGATGCCGGCCTGGGCATGACGAAGGCGCCGC
>DASVZD010000367.1:0-4191 GCA_036391815.1 Rhodocyclaceae bacterium | reverse complement strand
CGATCTTCCAGCCGGCGAAGAGATCGCGCAAGATGTCCTGCGTGTAGAGGTTCTCGACGGCGGAAGGCCCGCCGGTCTTGTACTCGATCTGCTTCGGCGTATAGCCTTGCAGCAGGATGCGGCCGCCGGGCCGCGTCGCGCGCTTGAGGGCGGCGATCTGCCGAGGGCGTTCGGAGGGCCCGACGAACTGGATGAAGATGCCGACGACCCAGTCGAAGGCATTGCTCTTCTCCGGCGGCGGCCAGGCGGGGGACATGATGTCGGCAATCTCGAACTTCACCCGGACGCCGCGCCCCGCCGCCAGCCTGCGGGCCTTCTCGACGCCCACCGGGGAGATTTCCACGGCGGTCACCTCGAGACCCTGCTCGGCGAGCCAGACCGAGTTGCGGCCTTCGCCGTCGGCGACGCTGAGCGCCGTGCGGCCGTCGCGCAGCAGCGCGGCGCGATGCGCGAGGAAGCGGTTCGGGGCGACGCCGAACAGGTAGTCCTCGCCGGCGGCGCGGTAACGGCCGCTCCAGATCTCTTCCTGGTTCATGACTACTCCCCGAGATAGGCCGCGCGCACGCGGCTGTCGGCCAACAGCCTGGCCGCCGTGTCGGCGGCCGTGATGCAGCCGCTTTCCATCACGTAGCCGCGCCCGCAGGTTTCGAGCGCCAGCCGCGCATTCTGTTCCACCAGCAGGATGGTGACGCCCTGCGCGGCGACGGCGCGGATGACTTCGAACACCTTCTGCACCATCAGCGGCGCCAGGCCCATCGACGGTTCGTCGAGCAGCAGCAGCCTGGGGCGCCCCATCAGCGCGCGGCCGATGGCCAGCATCTGCTGCTCGCCGCCGGACAGCGTTCCCGCCACCTGCGCGCGGCGTTCCTTGAGGCGCGGCAGCATTTCGTAGATGCGTTCCAGGTCGCCAGCCACCTCGCCGTCGGACCGGTGATAGGCGCCCATCTCGAGGTTCTCCGCGACCGACAGGCGCGCGAAGACGCCGCGGCCCTCGGGAACCAGCGCCAGGCCGCGGCCGATCAACGCATGCGACGGCAGGCGATCGAGGCGCTCGTCGCGCAGGCGCAGTTCGCCGTGCGACGGCAGCATGCGTGCGATGGCCTTCAGCGTGGTGGTCTTGCCGGCGCCGTTGGCGCCGATCAGGCAGACCATCTCGCCTTCTTCGACCGTGAAGGAAATCCCCTTCACTGCCTTGATCCCGCCGTAGTGGACTTCGAGGTTGCGGACGTCGAGCAGCGCCATCAGGCCACGCTCCCGCCCAGATAGGCCTCGATCACCTTCGGGTCCTGCTGCACTTCCGCCGGCACGCCCTCGGCGATCTTCTCGCCGTAGTCGAGCACGGCGACGCGGTCGCACAGGCCCATCACGAGACGCACGTCGTGCTCGATCAGCAGCACCGTGAGCCCGTCCTGGCGCAACGCGACGATCAAGCCGCGCAGCTCCGCCGTCTCGGTGGCGTTCATGCCGGCCGCCGGCTCGTCGAGCGC
This sequence comes from Rhodocyclaceae bacterium, assembly GCA_036391815.1. Taxonomy (GTDB): domain Bacteria; phylum Pseudomonadota; class Gammaproteobacteria; order Burkholderiales; family Rhodocyclaceae; genus Nitricoxidireducens. The sequence goes on along the minus strand of DASVZD010000367.1, from coordinate 2,704 downwards.
CAGCAGCTTCGGATCGGTGGCCAGCGCGCGCGCGATCTCCAGCCGGCGCTGGTCGCCGTAGGACAGGTGGCGCGCCAGGCTCCTCGCGTGCGGGGCGATGCCGACGTAGTCGAGCAGCTCGTGCGCGCGCCGGCGGATGGCCGCCTCCTCCTCGCGCGCATGCCGGTTGCGGAAGACGGCGCCGATTGCGCCGGCACGCGTGCGCGCATGCCGGCCGACCATCACGTTCTCCAGCGCGGTCATGTTGCCGAACAGGCGGATGTTCTGGAAGGTGCGGGCCACCCCGGCCTGGGTGACCTCGTGCGGCTTGCCCAGCGGCAGCGGTTCGCCGTCGAACAGCACCTCGCCGGCGTCGCGCGTGTAGAGGCCGGTGAGGACGTTGAAGAAGGTGGTCTTGCCCGCCCCGTTGGGGCCGATGAGGCCGTAGATCTCGCGCGGCCTGATGGTCAGCGAGACGTCCTTCAGCGCCGTTACGCCGCCGAAATGTTTCCCGATGCCGCGGGCTTCGAGCAGCACGGTCATGCCTTCTTCCCCGCCAGCTCGCGCCGGTGCCGCGGATCGGGCCACAGGCCGGCCGGCCGGTAGATCATCACGGCGACCAGGGCCACGCCGAACAGCAGCATGCGCAGGGATTCCGGATCGAGCACCACCTTGCCGAACAGCGCCGTCTGGATCGGCCCCGCGGTGCTGCGGAATATCTCGGGCAGCACGGTGAGCAGCACGCCGCCGAAAATCACGCCGGGGATGTGGCCCATGCCGCCGATCACCACCATGCAGAGCACCATCACCGATTCCATCAGCCCGAAGCTCTCCGGCGAGACGAACTCCTGGAAGCCGGCGAACAATCCGCCGGCGACGCCGCCGAAGCTCGCGCCCATGGCGAAGGCAAGCAGCTTCACGTTGCGGGTGTTGATGCCGCAGGCCTTCGCCGCGACCTCGTCCTCGCGGATGGCGACCCAGGCGCGGCCGATGCGCGAGTCCTGCAGCCGGATGGTGACGAACACGATGCCGAGCGCCAGCACGACGAACAGGTAGTAGTAGAGATAGGTGCCGGGAATCGTGATGCCGGCGACCTCGATCGTGCGCGACAGCGGCTGCCCGCCGACGGCGATCGGATCGATGCGGGCGATGCCCTGCGGCCCGTTGGTGAGGTTGATCGGCGCGTTGAGGTTGTTGAGGAAGATGCGGATGATCTCGCCGAAGCCGAGCGTGACGATGGCGAGGTAGTCGCCGCGCAGCCGCAGCGTCGGGGCCCCCAGCAGCGCGCCGAAGAGGCCGGCCACCGCCGCTCCCAGCGGCAGGATCGCCCAGGCCGGCCAGTGCAGGCCGAAGTGCGGCGAGGCGAGCAGCGCATAGAGGTAGGCGCCGACGGCGTAGAAGGCGATGTAGCCGAGGTCGAGCAGGCCGGCGAAGCCGACCACGATGTTGAGGCCCAGCGCCAGCATGATGTAGAGCGCCGCGAAGTCGAGCACGCGCACCCAGGCGTTGCCGAAGTGGCCGACGGCGAAGGGGGCCGCGACCAGCACCGCGGCGACCAGCACGGCGCCCAGTTGGGCCTTGCGCCTGGCGTCCATCAGGCGCGCTCCGAGACCTTCTCGCCCATCAGGCCCGATGGACGGAAGATCAGCACGACGATCAGGACGAAGAAGGCGAACACGTCCTGGTAATTGCTGCCCAGCAGGCTCTGGTCCGGATCGGCCGCGCACATGCCGGCGAACCCGGGCAGCAAGTGCGACAGCGTGCAGACGTTGGTGACGTCGCCGATGTAGCCGGCGCCGAGCGCCTCGATGAGCCCGAGCAGCACGCCGCCTAGCATGGCCCCGGCCAGGTTGCCGATGCCGCCCAGCACCGCGGCGGTGAACGCCTTGAGGCCGAGGATGAAGCCCATGTGGTAGTGGGCGATGCCGTAGTTGGCCGACACCAGCACGCCGGCGAGCGCGGCCAGCGCCGAGCCGACGACGAAGGTCAGCGAGACGATGCGATTGGCGTCGACGCCCATCAGGCCGGCGATCGCCGGATTCTCCGCCGTGGCGCGCATGGCGCGGCCGAGGCGCGTGCGGTTCACCAGCAGCATCAGGCCGCCCATCGTCGCGGCGGCCACGATCATGATGATCACCTGCAGTTCGGTGATCTCCGCGCCCAGCACGGCGTGCGGGGCAGACGGCAGCAGCGCCGGCACCGAGAAGTAGTTGCGGCCCCAGACCAGCAGCGCCGTCTGCTGCAGGATGATGGAGACGCCGATGGCGGTGATCAGCGGCGCGAGCCGCGGGGCGTTGCGCAGCGGCCGGTAGGCGACGCGCTCGATGGCGAAGCCGAGCGCCATGCAGACGACGGCGGCGGCGGCAAGGGCGATGATGAACACCACCGGCCCCGGCAGGCCGCTGGCGGACAGCGGCTTCATCACGGCCAGCGCCGAGAGCGCCCCCATCATGACCACTTCGCCGTGCGCGAAGTTGATCAGGCCCATGATGCCGTACACCATGGTGTAGCCGAGCGCCACGAGCGCGTAGATGCTGCCGAGCGTCAGCCCGTTGAAGATCTGCTGGAGGAAGATGTCCATCGGGCGCGATGATATAGCTTTGGTATGGCGATCAGGCAAGAAGAAACGGCACCCGCAGGTGCCGTTTCTCCATGGGACGCCGCCCTTACTTCTGCGCCGGCGGGGCGGCGGGCGCCGCGGCCGGGGCAGGAGCGGGCGCGGGTG